>DASXNC010000549.1:0-4558 GCA_036495325.1 Steroidobacteraceae bacterium | reverse complement strand
GTCTCAGGACTCACGTCGGAGCAGCGCCGGGCGATGATGAAGGACAGGCTCGCGACGAGCACGCTCCGATTCCAGAGCACCTCGAGCGGCTTCTCGAGTCCGCGCAGCTCGCTCGACTGGCGCAGCTGATGGACCGCGAAGGCAAGCGTCGCGCTGCGCACGGTGTTGAGGCCCACGCGGTGGATCGCAGAGCGCAGATCGGCGACGGGCTTGCCGGAAGGATTCAGCGCGGCCGAGCCGGCCATGCGCATGAGACGCGCCGCGATCACCGGCTCGGCGCCCACCACCCGCGCGACCCGCTCCGCGGTGACGTTCTCGTCGGCGAGGGCACGGCGTATGCGCAGCACGATCTCCGGGAAACCGGGCAGCTCCACGTCTCCACGGGAGAGCTCCGCCGCGAGCGCCTGAACGAAGAGGAAGGCACCGTGCTCGGCGTCGGTCGAGACGGCGGGGACCGCGTTCATGGCCGCACGAGGACTCAGCGGCCGAGGGCCTGCTGCATCGCGGCGACCTCGTCGGCCGACTCGCGGATCAGCTTCTCATAGGCAGCGTGGTCGAGCTTCATGCGCGTGCACGCGGCGACGCCTTGCATGTTGAGCTCGATCGTATCCGGGTGCTCCTGATAGGAGACGATGAGGAAGCCCACCGTGAGCACGTCGGTCAAGTCAGCGGGGCCCCGGTGCTCGCGGTCGAAGTCCTCGAACTCGCTCACCGCAACGATGACCTCCGCGGCCATCTCCCAGTTCTCGAGCAGCGCCTTCGCGATGCTCGAATGCCAATCCCGCACCACCATCTGATAGGCGGCGGGGTTCGTGAAGAGCTCGGGGTGCTGCTTGGCGCGCGTGAGGATGTACAGCTCGCCGATTCCGTGCAGCAACCCGGCGAGCAGCGCCGTGTCGGGATTGACCTTGGTGAGCCGGCGCGCTACGACGTGGGACATGGCGGCAACGGCTGCGCTGCGCCGCCAGAGCTCATCGAGCGGCTGCTCGAGACCGCGAAGCGCATCGACCTTCTTCAGCTGCGACATCGCGAAGGCGATCGCAGCGCTGCGCACCATGTTGAAGCCGAGCCGCGCGACCGCCGTGCGCAGATCGGTCACAGCGTTGCCGCTGAAGTTGAGCGCCGCGGAGTTCGAGATCTGCAGCAGCCGGGCCGCAAGCGCGGGCTCGGAGCTGACGACGCGCACGACTCTATCGGCCGATACGTTGTCATCCGCAAGCGCCTGACGGACCTTGAGCGCGATGTCCGGAAAGCTCGGCAGATCGACCTTGCCGCTCGACAGCTCGGCGGCAAGCGTCTGGACGAACGTGAACTCCGGCTGCCCGGGCGCCGCCGCTGCCTCGCCGGGGCGCGCGGCCGCATTCTGCTTCGAGTCGCCCGTGCCCATCGTCGTACCTATTTGCTCCCGGTCGTTTGATTTGAAACCCGAGCCCGCTCAAGTTATCAGGCTTCGTGCCTCAAGCGCGTGATGTCCATCTCAGAGGCGATTCCGCAGATAGCAGCGGCGATTGCCTCGATCGGCAGGACGCGATCGGCTGCACCGAGTGCGACCGCCTCGCCGGGCATTCCCCACACCACGCTCGTCGCCTCATCCTGCGCCAGGGTGGGGCTGCCCGCTTCGTGCATCTCGGCGAGGCCACGCGCACCGTCTTTGCCCATGCCCGTGAGCAGCACGCCTATGGCGTTGGGACCGGCGCTCCGCGCGACCGACCGGAACAGCACGTCGACCGAAGGTTTGTGACGATTGACCGGCGTGCCGTCATCGATCCCCACGACGTAGCGCGCTCCGTCGCGCTGAATCAGCAGGTGCCGGTCGCCCGGCGCGATATAAACGTGGCCGGCTCTGATCTGCTGGCCGTCCTCGGCCTCGCACACCGTCAGGGGGCAGCAGTCGTTCATCCGCCGCGCGAAGGCGGCGCTGAACGCCTTGGGAATGTGCTGCGCTACCACGACGCCGGGGGAGTCGGGCGGCAGGCGCATGAGCACCTGCTTGATCGCCTCCGTTCCACCCGTCGAGGCGCCGATCGCGATGACGCGGTCCGTGGTGCGTCGAGGTGCGGCGGTCCCGATGAGGGGCAGCACCGCGGTCGTGCTCGAAGCCGGCGGAACCGCCCGCAGCACGGCGCCAAGAGGTGCCGCGGCGGGCCGGCCGTGCGCTTCTGCCGAGGACGCGCCGCGGGACGCAACGGAGGCGGGCGAGGCCGCATCGAGCGCGCGCACGCTCGCGCGCGCGGCGGTCTTGACCTTCTCGATCAGCTCCTCGGCATAGTTTCCGAGCGTTGCGGCGATGTCGAGTTTGGGTTTCGAGAGATAGTCGACCGCACCGAGCGCGAGCGCATCGAGCGTCACCTCTGCGCCGCGCTCGGTGAGCGAGGAGACCATCACGACCGGCATCGGCCTGAGGCGCATCAGATTCCGGAGGAACGTGAGCCCGTCCATCTTCGGCATCTCGACATCGAGCGTCAGCACGTCGGGATTCAGCTTCTTTATTTTCTCGCGCGCGACGTGCGCGTCTGCCGCGGTGCCCACGACCTCGATGGAGCGATCGCTCGCGAGCATATCGGACAACATCCGCCGCACGAGCGCCGAGTCATCGACGATGAGGACGCGGATGCGGGCCGGGGCGGAGGCCATGGCGCCTACTCGAACAGCTCCACCTCGCCGCCGTCGGGCTGCCTGCCGAGGGCCTCGAGGTAGATCTGCTCGCGATCGGCAATGCTGCGATTCTCGATCGCGCGGAGCTTGCGCACTCTGACGCGTCCCTGAGCGGGAAAGTAGATGATCTTGCGCGGCTGCATGCCCCCGACATCCTCCGCGGCGATGCGCAGGCCCTCGATGCGCACGAAGTCATGGACGAAATCGATGTTGCGCAGACCTACGTCGGTGAGCGAAGTGAGGACCCGTCCGCCGCCGAACAGCTTGATCTCGAGCCGCTCGCGCGAGGCGCCGACCTTCAACAGATCGTTGATGAGGCTTTCCATGGCATACGAGCCGTATCGCGTCGCCAGCCGCACAGCCGGATCGAGCCAGGTGTTGCGCGAGGCGGGGGAATCCTGCGGCAGCAAGAAGTGATTCATGCCGCCGACGCCACGCTTGGGGTCGCGGACGCAGGCCGAAACGCACGAGCCGAGCACGGTCGTGATCGCCTCGTCGTGGCAGGTGACGTAGTACTCGCCGGGAAGGATCTTCGCCGTCCAGCGCTCGGTATCCGGCTCCCAGAAACGTTGCAGGTGCTCGAAGCCCCGCAACGCCGGCGGTTGCGGACTCTTCGCGACCTTCTCGAGGATGACGCCCATGGGTCAATTGCGCCTGTAGATGGTACGGCCGATGAGGGTGTAGTCCGTCGAGACCTTGAACAGGCTCTCAGAGTGGCCGAGGAAGAGCAGGTCCCCGGGCCTTTGCAGCGCAGCCATGCGGGCGAACAGGTCGCGCTGGGTGTCCTTATCGAAGTAGATCACGGTGTTCCGGCAGAAAATCGCATCGAGCGGACCCTTCATCGGCAGCGCATGGATCAAGTTGAGCTGCTTGAACGTGACGAGGGCGGCGACTTCGGGCTTCACTCGGCAGGCGGCCGCACCGCGGTCGTGCTGCGCGTCGAAGCAGCGTGCGAGCCGGCTTGGGCCGATGCTCTTCACGCGCTCGAGGGGGTATATCCCCGCGCGAGCTCGGGCAAGCATGTCGGAGTCCAGGTCCGTCGCAAGAATGCGCACGTCGTGGTGCGGGGCCTCGGCGAGCGCCTCGAGAACCGTCATGGCAATGGAGTAGGGCTCCTCCCCGCTCGAGCACCCGGCGGACCAGATGCGCAGGCGGGAGCCGCCGCGGCGCCCCGCTGCGAGCGGCCGGAGCACCTGGTCGCGCAGGTAGTCGAAGTGATGGCGCTCGCGGAAGAACGCGGTGAGATTGGTCGTGATCGCGTTCACGAGCTGCACGAGCTCGCCAGGATCGGCGGCGACGAGCGAACGGTACTCCTTGAAGCTCGCGAGGCGCAGCGCGCGAAGCCGACGCGAGAGCCGCCCGTAGACGAGCTCGCGCTTCTGATCTCCGAGGCTAATCCCGGTCAGCGACCGCACCAGCGCCCGGAGCGCCTCGAAGTCCTCGTCGCCGAAGTCGAACTCGCGTGCTGCGAGGGGCGCCGTGCTCATGTGGGTCAGAAGAGCTCAATGCTGCCTGCGGCGCTGTCCGGCAAACGCATCTCGGTCGCGGAGTGCGGCACGCTGCCGCTCGCGGCCGCGAGTCCCGCGCGCACCTGCGAGAGCTGCTGCATCAGGCTGTCGTGGAATTGCAGACTCTCGATGCAAATCGCGATTTCGTGCTCGAGCGCTTCGCGGCAGTGCTCGAGCTCCTCGAGCGGGGGAGTGGCCGCGGTCGAGCCGCCACCCGCGTCGGCTCGGGGCTCGACCCGCAGTCGCTCGAGCGCGCGGGCCTGGCGCGCGAGCGCGCGCATCGTGCGCTCGAGCGCGGCCGCCATCCGTTCGACCGGACCGTGCGACTCGCGCATCGCATGCGCGAGTCGGGAGGCGACGCTCGCAAGAGCCTTCGCCCGATCTTCGATTCCCCT
>DASXNC010000548.1:0-2283 GCA_036495325.1 Steroidobacteraceae bacterium | reverse complement strand
ATCACCGCATACACGCCACCGATCGAGCGGCGCAACGCTGCCCGCTCCCGGCTCAGGAGGTATCTCACGATCTCGAACATGTCAGATGGTCGGCTCTCGGTCGGATTTAATACGCGTGCCCCGCCGGCATCCCTCGCGGGTGAGGTGCAGCCTCGGGCTCGAGTCCTATGGACGAATATTCCGCCTGGCCGGGAGCCGCGTTCGCCGTCGCCTCCGCCATCCTCTTCGGCGCCAGCACGCCGCTTGCCAAGCTCCTGCTGAGCGGCGGCCTCGATGCGCAGCTGCTCGCCGGGCTGTTCTATCTCGGCTCCGGCATCGGACTGAGCGTCGTGCTGGCGGCTCGGAGCGTGTTCTCCGCGAGAGGCCGTTTTGCCGCTGCCGAGGCACGCCTGCGGCGCACCGATCTGCCCCTATTGTGCCTGGCCGTCCTGCTCGGCGGAGCGGTCGCTCCCGTTCTCATGATGAGCGGTCTGGCGCGCACTTCAGCGGCCTCCGCTGCGCTCCTCCAGAACCTCGAGGGCCTCGCGACGATGGGGATCGCGTGGGTGGCGTTTCGCGAGAACGTCGACCGCCGATTACTCCTCGGGGCCTTTGCAATTCTCGCGGGAGCCGTCCTGCTCTCCTTCACCGGCGGCCCGCTCGCCGGGCCCGGCCGCTCTGCCGCGGGGCTTGGCGCGCTGCTCATCGCGGGAGCCTGCCTCGCGTGGGGCGCGGACAACAATCTCACTCGTCCGCTCTCGCATGCCGATCCGATGCAGATCGCGACGATCAAGGGACTCGTCGCGGGTGCCGTGAACGTGGCGCTCGCGGTCCTCGCAGGACACGCGGCGGTGCCGCCGGTCCGCACTGCGGTCGAGGCTGGCGTCGTGGGGTTCCTCGGCTACGGCGTGAGCCTCGTCCTCTACGTGCTCGGACTGCGGCATCTCGGTGCCGCGCGCACGGCGGCGTATTTCTCGACCGCGCCGTTCATCGGCTCGGCGCTCGCGGTGCTGATGCTCGCCGAGCCGGTGTCCTGGCGGCTACTCGCCGCTGGCGCGCTCATGGCCGTTGGGCTTTACCTGCATCTGCGCGAGCGGCACGAGCACGAGCACCATCATGCGGCGATGGAGCACGCGCACCGGCACGTCCACGACGAGCACCACCAGCACGTGCACGGCCCGGACGATCCTGCAGGCGAGCCGCACTCACACTTGCACCGGCACGAGCCCCTCAGTCACCGACATCCCCATTACCCCGATCTGCATCACCGACACGGGCATTGAACGCTTAGCCGGTAATCGCGACCGCGGTGAGATACGTCAGGCCGCCGAGCGCTACGATCCAGAAGCTGCTCGGCCAGTCGGTGTAATAGGCGAGCACGAGGCCGCCCCACGCATCGGCGAGCGCGAGCACCAGAGCGAGGAGCACGCCGGGACCGATGCGGCGCGTGAGGCGCTGGGCCGCGGCGGCCGGCGCGACCATGAGCGCAAAGACGAGCAGGACGCCGACGATCTGGGCACATTCCGCCGTCGCGACGGCGACGATCGCGAGAAAGGTCACCCCGAGGGCGCGCAGCGGCACCCCCTTCGCCTCCGCGAGCTCCGGTTGCAGGCTCGCAAACAGCAGCGGACGGCCGATGAGCGCGAGCCCGACGATACAGAGCGCCGCGAGCGCGCCGAGGATCACGACCGTGCGCGCATCGACGCCGAGGAGATTGCCAAACAGGAGCGCGGTCGCCTGCGAGGCGTAGGCCGTGTAGAAGTGGAGGAACAGCAGGCCCAGGCCAAGCGAGACAGCGAGGACGATTCCGATCGCCACGTCCCGGCCCTCGAGCCGTTCCCCAAGGACTCCCATGCCGATGCCACCCGCTAACGTGCTGCCCAGCAGGCCCCAAAGCGGCGAGACACCGAGGAGCACTGCCCCGGTCGCGCCAGCAAAGCCGACGTGCGCGAGCGCGTGACCCGCGAACGTCTGACCGCGCAGCACGAGGAAGTATCCCGTGCATGCGGCCACCACCGCGACGATGCCTGCGGCCGCGAAAGCGTGTCGCATGAAGTCGAACTCAAACATGTCGGTGCTCGTCGCGATCGATCTCGTGGCCGCCCGACATGACGAATATCCGGCCGTTGAGTCGCAGGACCTCGATCTCGGCGCCATAGAGGCGCGAGAGCGAGGGTCCGGTGATGACTTCATCGACGGTGCCCAGCGCCGCGTGGCCCTTGCCGAGATACAGAACGCGATCGACCACATCGAGGAGCGGATTGAGGTCGTGCGCGGAAAAGAGCACGGTGATGCCGAGCTCGC
>DASXNC010000547.1:0-10942 GCA_036495325.1 Steroidobacteraceae bacterium | reverse complement strand
TGGTCGTATGGCGGTTACGCTGCCCTGCAGTCAACCGTCGTCGATCCTACGCTGTTTAAGGCCGTAGTCGCGATCGCACCGGTAACCGACCTTTCAGCGCTCGTCGAAGAGTGGCGCCACTGGTCCAACTACGACGTTGTCAGGGAATATGTTGGCGTGGGCCCGCACGTACGCGAGGGCTCCCCTATCGAGCACGCGAGCAGTTTCAAGGTTCCCGTGCTCCTCTTCCACGGGACTTTGGATCGCAACGTGGGTTATCGTGAGTCGGAGCGCTTTGCCGCGAAACTCAAATCAGCGGGTGCCCGCGTGGATCTGGTCACTTTCACGGGCCTGGATCATCAGCTCGAGGATTCAGCCGCACGTGCCGAGATGCTTCAGCGAAGCGATGAGTTCCTGCAGGCCGCGTTTCGAGGCAACCCCGTAACGCACTGAGTCCTGGCCGCCTGCTCCCGCTTGCTTCAGCTTCGATCGCCATCGGCGCTCCGAGCGCGGCAGCCACGCTAACGCCCTGCTACCGCTCCGCGCCCGTGTCGACGGGCTTCAGGGGGCTCATGGCCGTGCCTTTCAAACGTCCCAGGAGCCGCTCGGCCTCGCCGCCTGGCGCCCAGATGATCAGCAACTTCGCGGGTCCGGATGCCGATTTCGACACGATATGGCGCACGTGGTCCCCGGGCCTCACGATCCCAATCATTCCGGTCGTCAAGCGATAGCGCTGGCCGTTCACTTCGTGCTCGTACGTACCGGAGAGCACATAGATCACCTCCACCGACCCATGCGTGTGGCTCGGCGTCGAGGTTCCGGCGGGGAGCGTTACCTGGGCGATCTCGAGCTCGTTGCCACCGAGATTCGATGGGTCGAGGAGCAGCTTCCACTCGACACCGCGAGCGGCGGGATAAGCGCGGACGCCTTGTGTCGCATACGCATACTCCGGTTGAGCTTGCGCGGCGGCAACGCTCGACCGGCTGCCGCTCGTCAAAGCGGCTGCGATCACTGCGAACAGGCTGACGACCCCCACCTGAAACCAATGGTGTGCTCTCATATTCCCCTCCCTTCGATCTGAACTACGGTATAGCGAACGGCTCTCAGGAGACAACCGGATTCGCGCGCGCTCACTCGGCGCTCGGGGCGCCTCGAGGCTCCGCGGCGTGCTCGAGCCGACGGATGAGCAGGGCGCACGACGCGAGCGCGCAAGCCATGACGAGGAAGAGCGCTGCTGAGCCGGGAAAGAGCTGCTGGAGCCATCCGCCGATGTAGGGTCCGAGAATTCCGCCCAGCCGGCCGACGCCCAGTTGCGCGCCGACGCCAGTGCTACGGATCCGGGTCTCGTAGAGCCCCGCCGTGCGATTGTTGAGCACCGGCTGAGCGCCCATGACGCAGAATCCAGCGATCGCCAGGAAAACGATGTCCATACGGGGGGTGGCGACGAGCCCGAGAGCGGCCACAGCGACTGCCCCCAGCATCCAGCTCGCGACGAGCGTGGGATCGCGGCCTTTGCGATCGGCTGCCCAACCACAACCGAGGCCTCCCAGTAGGGCCGTGAACTGCAGCACTGCACCGAGCGCGAAGCTCGCCCGGATCGGCGCGCCCCGCGCATGCATGATCTCCGGCGTCCAGCTCGAGAGGCCGAAGATCGCGAAGAGCGACAATCCCGAGCAGGCCCACACGACGAGTGTGCGGCCCCGCAGATCCGGAGCCAGTAGCTGCGCGAAAGAGCCGGCGTGCTCGGCGTCTTCATTCACGGTGAGCTCGGTTCCGGCATATCGCTCGGGCGAAACCGAGGCCAGACGGGCGAGCATCGCTCGTGCCTCATCCTGCCGCCCCTGCATCGCGAGAAAGCGGGGCGACTCGGGCAGAAACCCGACCACGAGAGCCGCAAGAGGCGCCGCGAGCACTCCGACTCCGAACAGGGCGTGCCAGCCGTACGAGGGCGCGAGCGCGAGTCCCGCCAGCGGGGCGGCGACGCCGCCGATGGACCAGCCGGCCATGACCCATCCGAGGAGGACGTTCGCGATGCGCCGCGGCGCCAGCTCGTTGATGAGCGTCACGGCGAGCGGAAGGATGATGCCGAGTCCGATCCCGGTCGCGAGCCGTACAGCGAGGAATCGTGAGTACGAGTCTACCCACGTCGCATTCGCGAGGTTGCCGAGTGCGGCGAGCAACAGCGCGGCCGCGAGCACCGGCTTGCGTCCGATGCGATCGGCAAAAGACCCGTTGAGAAGGGCTCCGATCATGAACCCCACGAGCCCCGAGGAGACCAGCAGGCCCGCCTCGCTCGGGAGAAGCCGCCACGCTCCGATGGCGTACGGAATGACGTAGGTGGGAACGAATACGTCGTAGCCGTCGAAGAGCGTCGCGATCGCGAGCAGGATCACGAGTACGCAATGCGTACGGCCGAACGGCAGCCGTTCGATCTCGAAGCGCAGGTCGAGTGCGCGGTTCACCGGGCGAGTTTAGCGAAGCCGGGGAACGGCCATTGCTTCGATGCCGGTCGACTGCGGCACATCGACATGACTGCCCGACACTCGAACGGCGAGGGCCCCGGCTCGGACGCTCCGCACGACGCGAATGCGCGCGCTCACTCGGGCGCGGCCGCCGGCGACGGCGCGGGTCGGGATGACCCAGCGCGCAACCGTGGCCGAAGCGCCGCCGTGCCGAGCGAGATTCCGCACGAGGGCTGGCGCGACATCCTCATGCGCGTCGTGCATCGCATCAGCGAGGACAATCTCGCGCTGGTCGCGGCCGGAATCGCCTTCAATGCGATGTTCGCCATATTCCCGGCGCTCGTCGTCCTCGTCTCGATCTATGGTCTGTTCGCCTCGCCGGCGGACGTCGGCGCGCAGCTAAAACCCTTCTATTCGATGCTGCCGCACGATGCGGCGGCGCTCATCCAGGACGCATTGGTCAACCTCGCCGGACGATCGAACAGCACGCTCGGGGTCGGCGCGGCCGTCGGCATGGGTGTCACCCTCTACGGCTCCGCGCAGGGCATGGTGGCGCTCACGACGGCGATGAACATCGCGTACCACGAGCCCGAGCGGCGCGGCTTCTTCAAGCTGCTCGGCGTCGCGACTCTATTCACGATCGGCGGACTCGCGGGATTTCTGTTGCTGCTCGGTCTCGGCATCGCGGTGCCGTACGTGCTGAGCGCGCTGCCTTTCGGCCCGATCGCGAAACAGATTGCGCTCCTCGTGCGCTGGGTGCTGCTTTGGGCTTTCGCCATCTTCGCGCTTACGGTCGTCTACCGTTACACGCCGTGCCGCGAAAATGCACGCTGGAGATGGATCACCTGGGGGTCCGTGATCGCAGCGACCCTGTGGCTCGGCGGCAGCGCGCTCTTCTCGCTGTACGTGCAGAACTTCGGCAGCTACGGCAAGACGTACGGCGCGCTCGGCGGCGTGATGATTCTCCTCATGTGGTTCTATCTCGGCAGCTTCGCCGTCCTGCTCGGCGCGGAGATCAACGCCGAGATGGAGCATCAGACCGCGCTCGATACGACGACCGGGCCGCCGGAGCCGATGGGTGAGCGCGGCGCCTACGTTGCCGACACGCTCGGAGCTACTTCGGTACGCTCCCGAAGCGAAAGCCGGAAATCTGCCAGCCCATCATCCGGCCGCTGAAGACGCGCTCGCCGAGATCCTCACCTGCTGCGCCCGCGGCGACCATCAGCGGCATCAGGTGCTCCTCCCGTGGATGCGCGAAGCGCGCCGCGGGCGCCTCGGTCCAGCGTACGAGGCGGGCGTTGCGCTCCGCCGGATCCGCCGCGCATACCGCCTGAGTGAGCCAGGCGTCGAACTGTTCGGAGGGCGGGATGCGCGCATTCTCGATCGAGCGGATGCCGAGGTTGTGGAAGCTCATACCGCTGCCGACGATGAGCACGCCCCGGCTGCGTAGCGGGGCAAGCGCCGCCCCCAGTGCGAGATGCGCCGCCGGATCGAGACCACGGCGCAGCGAGATCTGCAGGGTTGGCACCTCGGCGTGGGGAAAGACGAGTTTGAAGGGCACGAACACGCCATGATCGAGTCCGCGCCGGGACTCCTCCCGCGTCGGGATTGCCGCCTTCTCGAGCAGCTCGCGTACTTCACGGGCGAGCGCCGGCGCGCCCGGCGCCGGGTACGTCAGACGATAGGTGTGCTCGGGAAAGCCGTAATAGTCGTAGAACAGAGGCGGATGCGCTTGCACGTTGAGCGCGACCGGCTCCGACTCCCAGTGGCCTGAGATGACGAGCACGGCTTCGGGTGGTGCCGCGCCGAGCGTGCGCGCGAGCCCCTCGAGCCATGCTGCAAGTCCCGTCCAAGGGTTCGGCGTCGGGAACTCCCAGTCCATGAAGAAGCACGGGCCTCCTCCGTGGGGGATGTAGAAGGTCGGCAGGATTCTTGAAGTGCCGTTCAGAACAACTCCTCCGCGATGTTGCGAACCCGAGACAAGGTGGACCGGTCGCCGGCGGCCGGCCCGGACGATTATCGCGAATTCGGGCTCGATCGGGGATGGACACTGGAGGCGCACAGAACGCGGTGCGGCGGCCGGCCGTATCGACGCCGCAACGTACGCGTTGCAAAAGAATTATGTGAGCGCTACCATTCCTTGAGCGCGGGCTGGGGCGATTCTGAATCATCCGAAAATCGATCGCACCGGCCCAGGCGCATGCGCGGGATACCACAGCGAAGACGCTCGATCACAGGCGCTCGAGCACTCCCGCGCGCAGAAGCGGATCGGCTTTTTTGAGGGGAAGAGCGATGCGTATCCGACCTTTCGCGGCGGCTGAGCTGAGCATGGCGCTTGCGAGCGCTATCATGGGATGGGGCGCGGCGGCGCCGGTGTCGGCGCAATCATCCGCCGACCCGGCGAACACCGCGCAGGCAGCTGCGCAGACTCCTGCGCAGCCCGGCGCACAAACGCTCGCGCAGAACAACAGCGGACCGGAGCCGGCCAACGGCTCGGCCGCAACGAACGCGAGCAACGCGCAGAATTCCGAGGATCAGCTGCAGGAGGTCGTGATCACCGGCTTGAGGCGCAGCATCCAGGAGGCGACCACCGCGAAGCGCAATGCAATCGGCGTGACCGACTCGATCTTCGCGGAGGACATCGGCAAGTTTGCCGACAACAACATCGCCGAGTCCTTCCAGCGCATACCCGGCATCAATATCGTCCGCGACATAACGGGCGAGGGTGTCAACATCGCGATCCGCGGTCTCGGTACCAACTTCACCAAGGTGCTGCTGAACGGGGCGCCGGTCGCCATCGCCTCGAGCGGAGCGACCGATGCGCAGAACACCAATCGCGAAGTCGATCTCAACATGTTCCCGACGGAGCTCTTCACGCAGCTCACCGTGAAGAAGACCTCTTCCCCCGACATGCTCGAGGGTGGCGCGGCGGGCACGGTGGACATGCGTAGCGCGCGTCCGTTCGACAGTCCCGGCTTGCATCTCACGGGAGGCGCGCAGGCGATCACCCATCAGAACGCCGGGCCCTGGGGCGAGCGCGGCTACCTCATTGCGAGCAATACCTGGGAGAACGGCTTCGGGGTGCTCATCGGCGGGGTCGGGGTGCACGACCAGGTCGCAACCCCGGGCTTCGAGACGATCGGCTCGACGAACCCGAATCTTTCCGCCACGCAGTGCGCCCCGGCGGGTGGGAGCAATCCCACCTGCAACCAGGAGCCCAGCGCGAGCGGGCTGCAGAATGCGGGTGGCAACTGGACAATTCCGGGGACAGTGCCGGCCAACGCGGGCGCGGGCCTCGTGCAAGGAACCACGATCGACAACGCCTTCCTGCTCGCACACAACCCCGGCCTCACGATCCAGCAGATCGACAATGCGCTGCTCCCGCGCCTCGGCCGGCCGTCGCTCGAATCAGGCCCGATGGATCGCGACAACGCCGTGCTTTCCTTCGAGTACCGCCCGACCGACGACCTGCACTTCTATCTGGACTCGATGTACGGCCGCGAGCACAACGAGCTGGTGCGGCAGGACATGGACTGGGTCGTGCGCAATGGCGCCGCCATCCCGCTCAACGAGCAGGTGGACAACAGCAGCCCGAACTGCGTGAGCGGCTGCGTCGTTACGCAGGGCACGTACGCCAACTCGCAGTTCTTTCTCGAGTACCGGCCCTACACCGAGGACACGAAGTTCTGGGGCACGAATCCCGGGTTCAGCTGGAAGATCTCCGATCTTTTTGACGTCGATTTGCAGGGCAATTACACCAAGAGCGACTTCCATCGCGAAGTGCCCTCGGTGCTCTTTGCGACCCCGGCCAACGACGGCGTCGTGGTCAACTACGTCAATAATGGTGGCACGCCGCAGATCACTTCGAATATCGACCTCAACAATCCGGCGAACTTCATCTGGAACTCGAGCGCGCGCGTGAACATTCAGGACGAGCGGCGCGAGACCGAGACGAAAGGCGTGCGCGCGAACTTCAAGGTCGGACGCGACGGTCCGCTCAACTTCCAGTTTGGCGCCGCGTACGACGACATCATGCGGCACATCATGGCGTTCGATAACAGCCAAGCCTGGCAGAACGCCGTCTGCGGCGACAATCCGAACCTCTTCCTGCCGAGCCCGAACACTCAACCGCCCTGCGAAGGGTTGTCGACCCCGACCCCCGTTTCCCCGTTCGGGGCCAAATATCCCACGTATCCCGGGCTCGGACAGGGCTACACGACCGGCGTGTCGGGGCCGCTCGTTTACCAAGGGTCGCTCGTCCCGGTCGGCTCGATCGCCAACTACGCGCGGCCGGGCCCTGCCGGCTTCATCACGCTCAACTGGCCGGCATTCGCGGCGGCGACCAACTACAACGCCTTCCACGACGCCGCGCCGCTCGTAGGCTCGTCCAACACTGGCGCGGCGGGTGGCTACATCAGGGAGAAGACGACGGGGGTCTACGGGGCCTTCACCGGCGATACGACGATCCTCGGCAACGAGCTCCGCTACGTTGCGGGCGTACGCTGGGTGCATACCGACCAGACGATCGGCGGGTACGTCTCGCTATCCAATCCGCTCAATGCACCCAGTTTGCAGTTTCCGACGGGGCTGCCCGACGGCGCACGGTTTCCGAATGCCCTCAACTTCGTGACCATACCGCACGGCTACGACAACACGCTGCCCTCGTTCGAGGTGGCCTATAACCTCCTGCCGAACGCGATCGTGCGCCTCGCGGGCTCGAAGACGATGACTCGGCCCGATCCGAGCGCGGAGCTGCCGGGCCTCAACTTCAGCTCCCCGTCGGCGGACGTGGGCACCGTCGGCAACTCCGAGCTGAAGCCGTTCATCTCCGAGAACTTCGATCTCAGCCTCGAGTACTACACGGGCCAGGAGGGATACGTCGCGTTCACGGCGTTCCGCAAGCGTGTGACCGGCTTCACGACGACCGGCAGCGCGACGGTTCCGTTCTCCTCGCTCGCTACGTACGGCGTCACCTTTGACACGCTCACGCAGGCCCAGCAGGGAGCCATCAACTCGCGTGGCGGTCCGAATGCGGCCACGGTCACTCTGCAGGAGCAGGTGAACGCGACCGGAGCGCTCACTATCAACGGCTATGAGCTCGCCTGGACCCAGCCGCTCGATTTCCTGATCGGCCGCTACGGCCTCAACGGCTTCGGATGGCAGGCGAGTTACACGCTCATCGATCAGTTCGGCACCGGCGCTGCACCGCCCGTCGCGCTCGGCGTTCCGCCGCACACCTGGAACGTCGTCGGCTACTACGATCACGGGCCGGTGAGTGTGCGCCTCGCGACTGTCTTCAATGCGGGAGGACCCGCACAGGGCGGTCAGCTCGGCCAGAACGGCATTCCGGCTGCGGGACTCTACAACTCGGGCTACCACGAGTGGGATATCTCGACGATCGTCGACATCGGCGCGTGGCTAGGCTGGCACAACTCGTTCCAGATCACCGTCGACGGAACGAACCTGTTCGATGAGAAACTGCGCACGTACTTCCAGTACCCGGCGGCGACTTTCACCGAATACAACCCGGGACGCACCTGGATGCTGGGCTTCCGATTCCACTTCTGATGCAATGGAGGCGGGAAGGGGGCGCGCCGGCCGCCTTCCCGCCTCATCATGGGTACCTCGACCGTCCAAGGACAGCTGACCGAGACAACGTGGAAGGGGGCGGTGGGCCGCTACCGCTGGCGCATCTGCGCGCTGCTCTTCGCCGCGACTACGCTCAATTATATCGACCGTCAGGTGCTCGGCGTGCTCGCGCCATTTCTCGGGCGCGCCTACGGGTGGAGCGAGCTCGACTACAGCTACATCGTCGACGCGTTCCAAGCGGCCTATGCGATCGGG
This sequence comes from Steroidobacteraceae bacterium, assembly GCA_036495325.1. Lineage (GTDB taxonomy): Bacteria > Pseudomonadota > Gammaproteobacteria > Steroidobacterales > Steroidobacteraceae > JASHUC01. The sequence continues at coordinate 2,657 of DASXNC010000547.1, read as the reverse complement.
CTCGTCTTCGCGGGAGCCGTGATCGATCGCATCGGCACGCGCTTGGGTTACGCGCTCGCGATCGCGATCTGGAGTGTCGCCGCGATGAGCCACGCGCTCGCCCGATCAGTCATGAGCTTCGCCGCCGCGCGCTTCATGCTCGGGCTCGGCGAGTCCGGCAATTTCCCGGCGGCGGTGAAGACGGTCGCGGAGTGGTTCGAGCCCCACGAGCGCGCGTTCGCAACGGGGTTGTTCAACGCGGGCTCAAACATCGGCGCGATCATCGCGCCGCTTGCCGTGCCGCTCGCCGTTTCCGTCGGGGGACTCAAGGCGGGTTTTCTCTTCACCGGCGTGCTGAGCATGATGTGGCTGGCCGCATGGCTGACCATCTATCGCCCCCCCGCTTGGCACGCCGGTTTTTCGCCGACGGATGCGCCCTCAGAGGCCTCGATCCGCGCCAGCTCATCCATCGATGCCGACGGCGATGAGGCTCGCGGCGCCGGTGCGGCGGGGAGTGCAGGCGCGGGTCGGCTGCGCTGGTCCGCTCTTCTCGGGTACCGGCAGACCTGGGCAGTCATGGCGGCGAAGTTCCTCACCGATCCGATCTGGTGGTTCTTTCTTTTCTGGCTGCCGAAGATTCTGAATGCAAAGTACGCCCTGACCCTCGGCGCACTTGGGCCGCCGCTCGTCGCGATCTATTTGATGGCGGACGGCGGCAGCATCGCGGGCGGCTGGCTCGTGGGATGGTTGATGAGGCGAGGCTTCAGCCTCGATCGCGCGCGCAAAGGCGCGATGCTCGTGTGCGCGACTACCGTGGTCCCGATCGTGCTCGCGCCCTCCGCGCACCGGCTCTGGGAGACCGTCGGCCTCTTCGGGCTCGCCACCGCCTCTCACCAGGGATGGTCGGCGAACGTCTACACACTCGCCTCGGATCTCTTCCCCACCCGCGCGGTCGGCTCGGTGGTCGGGCTGGCCGGCTTTGCAGGCGCGGTGAGCGGCATCGTGTTCTCGACGCTCGTGGGATGGTGGCTGCAGAGGACCGGGAGCTACGTGCCGATGTTGATCATGGCGGGCTCGGCATATTGGATTGCGCTCGCCGTGGTGCACTGGCTCGTGCCGCGGCTCGCCCCGGCGCGCCTCTAGAGCCGGTACGCGGCTTTCGGCAAATGATAGGCGAGCGCCGCGGCAACCTCGGCCGCCTCATCCTCCGGAAGGCGGTGCTCGGCGACGAGGCGCGCGAGGAAGGCGCAGTCGATACGCCGCGCCGCATCGTGGCGTGCGGGGATCGAGAGGAAAGCGCGCGTGTCGTCGTTGAATCCGACGGTATTGTAGAAACCCGCGGTCTCCGTCGTCTGCTCGCGAAAGCGCATGAGCCCTTCGGGACTGTCGTGAAACCACCAGGCCGGTCCGAGCCTGAGCGCGGGATAATGGCCGGCGAGCGGGGCGAGCTCGCGGCTATACGCCGACTCATCGAGCGTGAACATGATGATCGTCAGAGCGCGCTCGTTGCCGAAACGCTCGAGGAGCGGGCGCAGGGCGCCGACGTAATCGGTTCGCGTCGGGATGTCCGCGCCCATGTTCGCGCCGAAGCGTGCAAAGAGCGCGGCATTGTGATTCCGCCAGGAGCCCGGGTGGATCTGCATCACGAGGCCATCATCGAGGCTCATGCGCGCCATTTCCGTGAGCATCTGCGCGCGGAAGAGCTCGGCGTCGGCGGCGCTCGCGCCGGCCGCTCGCGCGGCGCCCGGGCCTCGTGCGTCCGCGGTGATGCGAATGCGCCTCGCGTCGGCCAATACACGCTGAAAAAGCGCCTCGGCATCGCGCGCCGGAAGGTCCGCGGTGCTCGCGGTCGGATGACCGTGATCGGTCGAAGTGGCGCCCATCTGGGCGAAGAAGGCGCGCCGCACCCGGTGCGCCGCGAGGTAGCCGTGCCAGCTCGAGGTGTCCTCGCCCGTCAGCTCGCCGAGACGCTCGAGGCCTTTCGCGAAGCTCGGCGTTTCGGGGTCGACGACGGGATCGGGCCGATACGCGCTGATGACGCGGCCCCGCCAACCGCTCGCGCGGATGCGCTCATGATGCTTGAGGTCATCGAGCGGGGATTCGGTTGTCGCGAGCACTTCAATGTTGAAACGCTCGAAGAGGGCACGCGGTCGATATGCGGGCTCGGCGAGGCATGCCGCGATCCGGTCGTACGCTCGATCGGCGTTTGCGCCGGTGAGTGGTACCTCGGTGCCGAACACCTCGGCGAGCACCCAGTCGAGCCACAGCCGCGTCGGCGTTCCGCGAAAGAGGTGATAGTGCTCGGCGAAGCGCCGCCAGACGGAGCGCGGATCAGGCGGCTCGTACGCACGACCGACGTCCCTGGCGGCGATCCCGAGCTCCTCGAGGCGCACACCCTGGCTGTAGAGCATGCGAAAGATGTAATGATCCGGGGTGATGAGGAGCGTCGCCGGGTCGCTGAATGGGGCATTCTCGGCGAACCAGCGCGGGTCGGTGTGCCCGTGCGGGCTTATGATCGGCAGCGGATGCACGCCCGAGTAGAGGCGGCGCGCGATGGCGCGCGTCGCGGGGTCGGCCGGGAACAGCCGGTCGGGATGCAGAGCGGGGGTCGGCGAGGCGCCGGAACTCAACGAAGCGGAGTCACTCATGAGCAATCCTCGGGTTGAGCCGCAGGGCTC
>DASXNC010000546.1:0-2677 GCA_036495325.1 Steroidobacteraceae bacterium | reverse complement strand
GTTCCGGTTCTCGACGGCGAAAGCGCGCGAGCGGCTCGCGTTCGCGTCTCGCGTGCCGTTTGCGGAGGGCGCGCGACGGACCGCGGAATGGTACCGGGCGAACGGCATGCTGAAGGCGGCGCCCGCCGTCATGGCTTCGACGCCACCGCGGCAATCTTCTTGCTGAGCACACGTACCTTCTTGCCGTAGAGGCGGTAGATCACGCGGAACGTGCCCTCGAGCGCCGCGGTCGCGAGGAGACCGACATAGTTGAACGGATTTTTCCAGAAGACATAGAGCTTCAGAGCAAACACGCGGATGCCGGCGAAGCCGCCGAGCTTCAGGAGCTGCTCCAGGCTGTATTCGGTGACGTTATAAAAGTGATCGATGTTGTGCGACAGATTCTCCGAGCCGACGAGCGGATTCGCGCCATTCATCGCGTACACGATGACGCGCCCGCCGGGGCGCAGCGCATCGCGGCACAGGCGGAGGAATTCGACGGTCTCATCGAGCGTCAGATGATTGAGCTCCTGCTCGGGAATGATCACGTCGTAGGCAGCGGGCCTCGCGCGAAGGTACGGGAAGGCGCGCGCCGTCTCGCAGGGCAGCTTGTGGCGCAGGGCGACCTCGACTTTCGCCGGGTCGGAGTCGATGCCGAGCACGCGGGTGTAGCCGCGCTCGCGCAGCATGTTGACGAGATACCCCGGCCCGCAGCTCACGACGAGGATGTTCGTGTCGCGATCCTGCGGCACATGCGGCAGATAGTTCGCGCGATAGTAGGCCGTGAACGAGCGAAACCCCTTCTCCGCGTCCTGCGGCGCCTGCCAGTAAGAGTCGAAGGGCTCGAGACGTGCGGCGAGCTCGGGCTCTGCCGCGGCGGCCGGCTTGGCGATCGCCGCCGCGCTCGAGGCCGGCACGGGGGTTGCCGCCACGCTCGGGGTTGCCGCCACGCTCGGTGCCACCGCGCGACTGCCCGGCCGTGCTTTTGCCTGCGTTTCCGTTCCCATCGCCCGATCTCCTCTGGCCATGCGCCTTCTGTTCTGTAACTACGAGTACCCACCGCTCGGCGGCGGAGGCGGAGTCGTCATGGCGGCGATCGCGCGGGAACTCGCGCACCGCCACGAGGTGACCGTCCTCAGCTCACGAGCCTGCGGCCTGCCCGCGGAGTTGGTCGAGGCTGGCGTGCGCGTGGTTCGTGTGCCCGTGCTCTTCCGCACCCAGCTCGCCACCGCGAATTTCCCGTCCATGGCCGCGTATCTGCCGACCGCCGCATGGCGGGGCTTGCAACTTGCGCGCCAGAGGCCGTTCGACTTGATTAACACGCATTTTGTGGTCCCGACCGGGCCCGTCGGCGGCTTCCTCGCTCGCCGGCTCGCCGTTCCAAACGTGCTCTCGGTCCACGGCGGCGATCTCTACGACCCCTCGAAGGCGAGTTCCCCGCATCGGCACGCGCTGCTCCGCCGAGCCGTCACGCATCTGCTCCGCCGCGCCGACGCCGTCGTCGCCCAATCGCGGGACACGGCGGCGAACGTGGAGCGAATCTACGGCGTGCACCGCCCGATCGAGCGCGTGCCGCTCGGCATCGAGCGACCGCCGCCGCTTTCGGAGGCGCGGCGCGCGGACGGAGCGCAGCGACGGGCCGCATTCGGTCTTCCGGAGAAGGCCGTCGTCCTCGTGACCATCGGTCGCGTCGTCGGCCGCAAGGCGAGCGAGCAGCTGCCCCGGGTGCTCGCCGCGGCGGGGCGCCCCGATCTCTACCTGCTGGTTGTCGGCGATGGCCCGCGGCTGGCGGCCGTACGCGCGATCGCCGCCGAGCTCGGCGTCGCAGACCGCATCCGGTTCCTCGGACAGGTCAGCGAGGCGGAGAAGCTCAGCGCACTCGCTGTCTCGGACCTGTTCGTCTCGACGAGCCAGCACGAGGGCTTTGGTCTCGTCTTCCTCGAGGCCATGGCGTTCGGCCTGCCCATCGTGTGCTACGACCGCGGCGGGCAGACCGACTTCCTGTCGACGCCCGCGACCGGCAGCGTCGTGCGCCTCAATGATCTCGAGGCATTCACCGCGGCTGTCCGCGAGCTCGCAGCCTCCCCGGCGCAGCGCGCCGCGATCGGCCGCAACAACCTCGCCGCCGTCGAGGAGTTCTTCGTCGACCGCTGCGCCGCGCGCTACGAGGCGATTTTCGAGCGGGTGCTGCGCGAGCGCGGGACGCATGCACCGGCGAGGCTCAGCGCGCGCACACCAGAAAGCTCGGAGAGCTGAGATCATGTGCGGTATCGCGGGCATCATCGACCACCCCGGCATCGGCTCCGGCGGCATGCGCCGCATGCTCGCCGCGCTCGCGCACCGCGGCCCCGACGGCGAAGGCGTGGAGCAGGATGCCGGCGCGGTGCTCGGCCATCGCCGCCTCTCCATCATCGACCTCGAGGGCGGGCGCCAGCCGCTCGTCAACGCGAGCGGCACGCTCTGGCTCGTCTGCAACGGCGAGATCTACAACTACCGGGAGATCCGCGCAGACATGGAACGGCGCGGCTACCGCTTCTTAACCGGCAGCGACTGCGAGGTGATCCTCGCCCTTTACGAGCACTACGGGGATGAGCTCCTTACGCACCTGCGCGGCATGTTCGCGTTCGCGCTGTGGGACCGCTCGCGGCGGCGGCTGCTCGCCGCGCGCGATCACCTCGGTCAGAAGCCGTTCTATTAC
>DASXNC010000545.1:0-2558 GCA_036495325.1 Steroidobacteraceae bacterium | reverse complement strand
TCATGATCTCGATCACGCGGTCCGCTGAGGCGTGCAGCTTGTGTTCGAGATACGCAACCGCCGCTGGATCGACATCTCCCGAGCGCGTCGCCATGACGAGCCCCTCGAGCGGAGAGAAGCCCATGGTGGTATCGATCGGGCGTCCCCGGGCGATGGCCGCCATGGAGCAGCCGCCCCCGAGCTGGAGCGTGATAACCCGTCCGCCGTGATCGCGCTCGGGATTGAGCTCGCACCAGCGCCGCCACAGCGCCTCGTGCGCAAGCCCGTGGAAGCCGTAGCGCCGCACCCCGAGCGCGGTGCCCGCGGAGGTGGGCAGCGCATACTCCGCCGCGAGGCGCGGCAGGGACGCGAAAAAAGCCGTGTCGAACACCGCGATCTGCGGCACGTGCGGCCCGCACGCCTCCCGGGCGGCGGCAACCCAAGCTAGTGCGAGCGGATTGTGGAGAGGCGCGAGCTCCGAGAGCTCACCCAGCGCGGCCTCGACGTCGGCATCGATCCGCACCGGCTCGACGAAACGCGTTCCGCCGTGGACGATTCGATGTGCCACCGCGGTCAATTCGGATGGCTCGAGCTTGCGCAGGAACGCGCGCAGTGCCGCGCGCGCATCGGGGCTGCCGTTGAGATGCTCTTCCGCGGTGCGGACGGGCGCCTCGGCGCGCGGCGCGGTATCCGCGCCATCTGCGCTTCGATATGCGGCGAGCTTCACCGAGCTGCTGCCGCCGTTGACCGTGAGGACGAGCATGACGCGCGTCGATCCCTGCTGGAGCGGCCCGGGATGGCCGTCCGCCGCACGCGATGTTGGACGCGAGTGCCTGCGGGCGCAAGATTTGCTCCCAACCGTCAATTCCCTGCGGACTCATCCACCCGCTTACATAACGGCGCACGAACCACGATAATCTGCATATGCGCGTGGACGAGTAGCGCGGGAGGTGCTTCTATGGACGGCAATCCACTGCTGAAGCTCGCATCGCGCGGACAGAGCGTTTGGCTCGACGACATCCACCGCCGCATCCTGAATGACGGCACGCTCGCGCGGATGATCGAGGAGGACGGTCTCGCCGGGCTCACCTCGAACCCCGCGATCTTCGCGAAATCGATCATGCGCGACGCCGAGTACTCGGCTCCCGTCGCCGAGCTCGTCCCGAAATTCTCGAGCAGCCTCGAGCTCTACGAGGCGATCGTGATCGACGACATCCGGCGCGCGGCGGACGTGTTCCGGCCAGTGTGGGAACGCACGCAGGGCGCCGACGGATTCGCCTCCCTCGAGGTCTCGCCGCATCTCGCGCGCGACACCACGGCGACGATCGCCGAGGCCCGGCGGCTTTGGGGTCGGCTCGAGCGTGAGAACGTGCTGATCAAAGTGCCCGGAACGCGCGAGGGCATCCCGGCGATCCGCACCCTGATCGGCGAAGGCATCAACGTGAACGTGACGCTGCTCTTCTCGCCGGAGCGCTACGAGGCGGTGCTCGAGGCATATCTCGGGGGCATCGAGCAGCGCACCGCGCGGGGCGGGGACGTCCGGCGCCTCGCCTCGGTCGCAAGCTTCTTTTTGAGTCGAATCGATAGCTTCGTCGACCGGCTGCTCGATGAGCACGCGGGCCAGGGCCGTGGCGAGGCACGCGCGATCCGCGGGCGCACGGCGACCGCGCTCGCGGCGCGCGCATACGACCATTATCGCGAGGTCTCCGCCTCCGCACGCTGGCGCGAGCTCGCACAGCGCGGCGCACGCCCGCAGCGCTTGCTCTGGGCTTCCACCTCCACGAAAGACCCACGCTACAGTGACATCAAGTACGTCGAGGACCTCATTGCCGCCGAGACAGTCAACACGCTGCCGCTCGAGACGGTTGCGGCCTATCGCGATCACGGCAAGGGGGCACCGGGGCTCGCCGCCTACCACGAGGAGGGGCCGCGCGTGCTGCGAGAGCTCGCGGCGCTGGGCATCGATGCGTCGGATGTCGCGCGCCAGCTCGAGGAGGAGGCCGTCCGCAAGTTCACCGAGCCCTTCGATCAGCTGCAGCAGTGGCTCACGGAGCGGCGCAACGCGAAGCGGTCGTAGACTCGCGACGCAGCGCGCTTCGCCTCACTAGACCGTCGTCTCTGCGATCTAAATACTGTCGCCGGATGTAGACACTCGCTCTCCGCGGTGCCATGCTTTCAAAAAGCGCTGCGGGGGGGATTACCGATGGAGGTGTCTCATGCAGCGGAACAGTTTGATTTTCATTCGGCCTGATGCTGCGTGGCAGGCGGCCGTCGGGTCAGCATGCCCGGACGCCCAGGCTACTTACGGCTGTGTGGACTGGTACCTCTATCAGAGCTCCACGGCCGCTCCCGCCGATTCAACCGTCCTCGCAGGTCCCGCTTTCGCCGCGCCTTGCTCGAGCATCATCGAACACGCTGTCGCGGCAGCCGGCTCGGCGGTTGCACGCACCCCCACCCCTTCACCAGCCTAGGGCTGGCTCGCGGCACAGCGCGTGCTGAGCTTGCCGGGCCGAGTCCGGCCGCCAGCGCGCTCCCCGGGTGTTAATCGTGCTCCGGCCTGAGGCGCTCAGGCTCCGGGC
>DASXNC010000544.1:0-3222 GCA_036495325.1 Steroidobacteraceae bacterium | reverse complement strand
CATCTTGCAGGAAGTGGGGATCGGGCCGACAGGCATCGAGTTGCTTGGGCAACATCCACACTGAAGCCGCGGTGGGACCACCCGCTCAGAACTGGGCATGAACCCGCAGCGCGAAGATAGATACCGGCCCCCGATCGCTGTTATAGGCCGGATTGCGGACCCACTGATAGTTGAGCGTCACCTGCAGCCACGTGAGGGGCACCCACTTGTAGTACGACTCGAGGATGTGCTCGTTCCCCGCGTTGGGCAGCTGCCCATCGCCGACGAGAATGCCGAGTCCCCCGGTCGCCAGGTAGCGGCGCCGCTCCGCGGAGATCCCGTTGATGACGGTCGCGAGCCCAAAGGTGTCCTGCGGGCGATGCCACCTCATGCCCGTGAGCGACAGGCCGAGCGCTGCCGTGCGATCGATATCGGTGAACTCGTAGGCCTCGACGTTGCCGCCCGCGCCTCCCGCGCGTGCAAACACGCCGAGATCGCGGCTGATCTCCTGCTCGAAATTGAGCGATACGCCATCACGCTTGCGAAAACCCCGAACCGGTGTCGGATCGACGGGACCGCCGGTCTCGAGAGCATAGGCAACGGCATCGTCGAGCAGTGCCATCCGTGCGTGACTTTCGAAACCCGTGAGCGCGAGCTTGCCGGGGTGTCCGAGGAGCTCGTGGCGGTGCTCGAACTCGACGACGATCTGGTACTCGTCAAATCCGGACTCGAGTGTCCTGCTGTTCGGCACGTCGGATAAGTCGAACACGCCGGCTCTCGAAGTCCAATCGCCGACGTACCACTCGAGTGCGGCCCCGACCGTGTAACCCCATGCATCGGCCGCGTAATCGAAACTCCCCGTGTCGATCACTGACCAGTTGAGAAAATCCTGCGTCGGGTCATGAGCGTACCGGTTCGTGTCGAACACGTCGGTGACGGAGAATTTGCCGAACGTCAAGACGATGCGGTCGGAGGCGAGCTCGCCGGAAAACTGATTTTGAGCTGATTCCGCCGCGGTACGCTCCCCGCCGAGATTGAACGTGTCGCGGACGAACGCTCGCTGCAGGCGAAAGTATGGCGGGTTGCTCCCAACCTTGTACGAGAGTCCGCTCGGAAATCCTGCAAGACCCGTCGTATCGTCGAGGCCGAACCCTTCATCGACCTCGGGATTGAGCCAGATCTCCGCTCCTTTCCACAGACGTGCGCCGAGGTAGAGCGTTGCGCCCGTCATCTCTCGTCCCTGGCTCGGGGTCAGGCTGTTCGCTCCGGCATACGGTGCGTGAAAGTCGTTCGTCTCCTGCTCCACCCAGGTCGCCTGGCCGTGGATGGCAAACCGCGCCGCAGGCTCGTTCGGCGCACCTTGCGGATCGGACGCCGCTTGATCCGCCGCCGCGCCATCCGGCGGGCCGTCACCTGCTCGCGCGGCCGGGATAGCCGCGAGCACGCACGCGAGCAAGCACGCGAGCGCGCACACGAATCCGACGCCCGCGAACGAGCGCATCCCACCGTCCCCATTGCGAAAAAGGGCCGGACTCTAGCACAGGCGCTGTGAAGCGCTGGTGACGGAGCGATGCGTGCGCTTACTGCGCCGCGAGCGTGTCGGCGCGCGAGTAGGCCTGGTTTGCATCCTCGTTGCGCCCGCGAGCCCGCAGCGAGTCCCCGACGAGACGCCAGGCCGAGGCTTGCGCGCGCGGATCGCCGGTCGCGAGCTGAATGGCTTTGTGTCCCATGCTGCCCGCGAGCTCGTACTGACCCTCGCTCTCGTGCGCTTCGCCGAGCATGATCCAGAGCAGCGGGTTTGCGGGCTCGATGCGCAGCGCACGCTCCAGCGTCGATTGCGCGAGCTGCGGATTGCCGCTCGCCGCCTGGCGACTCGCCTGCTGCACGAGCGCATTCGTGGCTGCGCCGAGATGGAATTGCCGCGTCGTCGGCTGCGGCGGCGGCGGAACGGGCTGGGGCGGCGCGGGTGGCTGGGGCACGACCGGCTGCGTCGCGGGCATGCGGCCCGCGGCAGGCGGTGCGTTGGGCCGACCCGCCGGGGACTCCTGAGGCGGCTGATAGGGTGGCCCCGTGAGGCTTTGGCAGCTCGCTGCAAGCACCGCGGCGGCAGTGACGAGCGCGCGTCGGAGCGCTCTCGGGAGTTGCGCGAATAGCACGTGTTCGCTCCGCGGGCGGAGCGGTGCGCTCGACTCTCGGCTCAATGCACGAGTCCTTGCAGCCACTTGCCGGCTCGTTGCAGCACGGAGCCGGTGGCACCGTTTGGACTCCCCGCCGCAGCGCCGAGCGGCATCATCGGCGGGCAGCCGGGCTTCACGGGCGGATTCGTCCCGGGCGGGACCGGCACGGTGACGAGATCGCTCGAGCAGGCCGCGGCGGCCCTCATTCCCGTCGGGTAATCGATCGTGACCTGCTGCAGGTCCTCCGGCATCGGCGAATCCCACGAGCTCGTCGAAATATCGGCCATCAGGTGCGACCAGACGGAGAGCGCTCCGGTCGCCCCTTGCAGGCCCGTCATGCTGTCGTTGTCAGAGCCGACCCAGACGACCGCGAGATCGCTACCCGAGAATCCCGCGAACCAGCTGTCGCGCAAATCCGAGGAGGTTCCGGTCTTGCCGGCGGTGACGAGCCCGCGCGGCAGCACCGCAAGGGCGGGACGCCCTGTGCCTCGATCGATCACCTGCTCGAGCATGCTGTTGATCTGATAGACGGCCTCGGCCTTGGCGACCGGTTGCACTTCGACTGGGAAGGCTTTGAGCGCCTTGCCGTCCGCGCTGATCACGGCGCGCACGGCGCGCAGCGTCGTGCGGAAGCCGCCATTCGCGAGCCCGCCATAGAGCTGCGCCACCTCGAGCGGCGTGAGGTCGACCGTGCCGAGGAGCAGCGCAGGGTTACGGGGCGGCTCCTCGGTGAGTCCGAAGCGCTGCAGGGTTTGTGCAACCGCGTCGAGTCCCACGTCCATGCCGAGATTGACCGTGGCATCGTTCAAGGATTCCGCGAGCGCGCGCACGACCGGTACCGGTCCGTAGTCCTCGCGCGTGAAGTTGCGCGGTTGCCAGAGCTTGCCGTCCGCGAGCTTCACGGTGACCGGCGTGTCCTCGATGATGCTCGTGTCGTTGTACCGTCCCGACTCGATCGCCGTGAGATAGATGAACGGTTTCACGAGCGAGCCGATCTGGCGGTGTCCATCGAGCGCGCGATTGAAGCCATCGAAGCCCGCGTCGCGCCCGCCGACCACCGCAATCA
>DASXNC010000543.1:0-2138 GCA_036495325.1 Steroidobacteraceae bacterium | reverse complement strand
TGATCCGGCTCAGTATCGGGATCGAGCACATCGACGATATCGTCGAGGATCTCGATCAGGCGCTCGCTACGGCCTCGCACGGTCGGTCGTGACATGATAGTCGGTCTCGTGAACAACATGCCGGATGGCGCGCTTCGGGCCACTGAACGTCAGTTCACGGAGCTGCTCGAGCTCGCCTCCGCGCGTTGCGCCGAGCGCCCCACCGTCCGCTGGTTTGCAATACCCGAGGTGCCGAGGGGTCCCGTGGGCCTCGCCCACGTCCATCAGCATTACGAGGACGTGAATCGCCTGCTCACCGATCGTGTCGACGGTCTCATCGTAACGGGCGCGGAGCCGAGAGCGGCTTCACTCGAAGATGAGCCGTACTGGCCTACGCTCGTGAAGCTCATCGACTGGGCGGCTGCCAATACTCTATCGTCTCTCTGGTCCTGTCTCGCGGCGCATGCCGCGGTGTACCACCTGAACGGCATCGTCCGGCGACAACTGCCCGAGAAACTCTCCGGCGTATTTCCGTGCGAGCAGGCGGGTGCCGATCCGCTGCTCGCTGGGCTGCCGCCGCGCTGGGGAGTCCCGCACTCGCGACTCAACGATCTGCCCGAGGATGCGCTCGCTACCGCGGGCTACCGAGTGCTGTCGAGGCTCGCCGATGGCGGCGTCGATATGTTCTCGAAGCGCCAGCCGAGCCTTTTTGTCTTCATGCAGGGGCACCCGGAGTACGAATGCGGGACGCTGCTGCGCGAGTATCAACGCGATATTGCTCGTTATCTTCACGGCGAGCGCAGCAGTTATCCCTCGATGCCCCGGAACTACTTCGACGAAACGATGATCGCGAAGTTCGAAGACCTTCAGGAGCGCGTGCTCGAGCGCAGGGACCCGACCCTGATTTCGGCGTTACAGCCAAACGACGCGCGGGCGGAGCCGCCGCGCTCGTGGCACGAGCCAGCCGTGCAGCTCTATGCGAACTGGCTCTCCTACATTCGGAGCCGCCGTCTCGAGGCGATGGCCGGGCGCAGCCGAGAGCCGAAGACGCTCGTGTCATGACGGAGCTGCGCGAGATTCCGCCGCCCGTTGCGGCTCTGTTCCCCGCCCCGATCGAGCGAGAGCGCATCGAGGACGAGCTTACGCGGGAGCTCGCTGCCGCCGGCGAGCGCGTCAAGGCAGGCTCGGTCGTCCCGAGCCTCGATTTCTCCGTCTTTCGGCGCGAGCTTGCCGCGTTCGATTTCGCGGAGCCGCTGCCGCTCGATGGACTACTGAGATGGTGCATTGCGCAGCTCGAACGAGGTGTCGTGCATCTCAACCATCCGCGGTACTTCGGCCTGTTCAACCCGGCGCCGAACTTCCCGGCGGAGTGCGCGGACCGCATCGCGGGATCGTTCAATCCACAATTGGCCACATGGACCACCTCGCCGGTGGCGGTCGAGATCGAGCGGCACGTCGTGCGGGCGACGGCGCTTCGTGCCGGCCTACCAGAGAGTGCCGTGGGCCACTTTACCTCGGGGGGCTCGGAGGCCAATTACACAGCTCTCCTCTGCGCCCTGACGCGCGCGAACCCGCGGCACGCGATCGATGGCGCTCGCGCGTTCGAAGGCGCACCGGTCTTCTATGTTTCTGCCGACAGCCATCTTGCGTGGCTGAAAATTGCGCATCAGGCCGGCATCGGTCGCGCGGCGGTCCGGCTGATTCCCCCTGACGGGACCGGTCGTCTCGATCCGCAGGCGCTCGAGGATGCCATTGCGACAGATCGGACCCGAGGTCACGTACCCGTCATGATCGTCGCGACCGCGGGCACGACCAACGCCGGCATGATCGATCCGCTCGCAGCCTGTGCCAGGCTGGCACACGACAGCAGCGCGTGGTACCACGTGGACGCCGCCTGGGGCGGTGCGCTCGTCGTGAGCGACAACTTGCGGAGATCGCTTGCGGGCATTGAGCTCGCAGACTCCATCACGATCGATGCCCATAAGTGGTTCGCGACCACGATGGGCGCCGGGATGTTCGTGACGCGGCACGCGAGTGTGCCGTCGAGCGCGTTCCACGTATCGACGACCTTCATGCCTTCGGAGATCGAGGCAGTCGATCCGTACATCACCACGGCGCAGTGGTCCCGGCGATTCATCGGGCTTAAGCTCTTCCTGTCG
>DASXNC010000542.1:0-2581 GCA_036495325.1 Steroidobacteraceae bacterium | reverse complement strand
TATCCCGTCGAGCTGATGCAGGTGACACCGACCCCTGCAACGAGTGCGCCCGCAGACTCCAAAGTCCTTGGCGCGCGAGTCGCCGTGGTCGTAAATGATCTCGAGGCGACGTGCCGGATGTATCGGCAGCTGGTCGGGCCCGATTTCCACTTCTGGGTGAGTCCGACGTGGCTCGGCGATGAGGCATACGAGAGGCTGACCGGCCAGGGCCGGTTTCGGCTTGCCATGGCGCTCGTTCCGGGCTCGCCGGTCGTGATGGAGCTCATCGAATACCAGCATCACAACCGCAGCTTCGAGCGCGCCTACATTCAGGACCCGGGCACCGCCCATTTCCTCTTCATGAGCCGGGACGACGATGTGATCATCGGGCGGGTTCACGCCGCCCGACTTCACACGTTGAGCCGCTCGAACGCGCCGGTATTCATCGGCCCGACGACCCGGTCCTTTTTCGTCCCTGATCCGCAGGGGTTCTGGCTCGAGTTCATGGATCACGACGTGAAGCGAGACCCGGCGGCGAAATGACACGGGAGGCGGTTTCCACGCCGTGCGCTTCGGTCGCGTAGCTGACGGAAACGAGCGAAACGAGCCCGCGAGCATCGAGGTGCCGTTCACGGCGTTGTCGCCCGAGGTGCTTCGCGGCCTCGCCGAGAGCGTCGTGCTGCGTGAGGGTACGGATTACGGCGAGCGCGAGCGCTCATTCGAAAGCAAGGTCGAGGAGCTCCTCGGTCGACTTCGCCGCGGCGAGGCGCGCATCCTGTTCGACTTCGACTCGCAAACAGTCGATATCGCGGCGTCGGAGCCGGGTGCCTGAGCTATCGGCCCGGCTGGGGCCTCGCCTCGTCGATCAGCGCGGCCAAATGCTCGGGGTCGACCGGCTTTGTCAGATGCTCATCGAATCCCGCGTCGAGCGCGCGGCGCCGGTCCTCCTCCTGCCCCCAGCCGGTCACGGCGACGAGCCTGACGTGTCGCCCCCACGGCTCGGTACGAATCCGGCGCGCGAGCTCGTAGCCGTTGAGCTCCGGCATCCCGATGTCGATGAGCGCCGTGTCGGGGTGATAGATGCCGGCGATCGCGAGGGCTTGTCGCCCGTCGTAAGCGACTTCCACGTCGTGCTCGAGAAGCCTCAACGTCATGGCAAGGCTGTCGGCCGCATCGGGATTGTCGTCCGCGACGAGAATCCGGAGGTTCTTGCGCGGTTCCGCGACCTGACTGTCGGGTGCCTCGGCGCGCTCCGAGCCCGTGCCGAGAATCGGCAGCCTGACGATGAACTCGCTCCCGCTGTGGAGACCTTCGCTTCGCGCCTCGATGCTGCCGCCGTGCAGCGCAACGAGCCCGCGCGCAAGCGCGAGACCGATGCCGAGACCGCCTTGCGTGCGCTCGAGCGCCGGGTCCGCCTGCGAGAACATGTCGAAAACTCGCGGCAGAAGCTCCGGACCGATTCCGACCCCGTTGTCGCGCACCGTGATGGTCGCGAGCTCGCCGTCCGTCCTCACGTTCAGGCGAATGCGCCCGTGTGGGTCGGTGTACTTGGCCGCATTGGTCAGCAGGTTCGTGAAGATCTGCGCGAGCCGAATGGGGTCGGCGTCGAGCCAGATCGACTCCTCGGGCACGTCCACGGTGAGTGTGTGACTGCGCGCCTCGATCAGGGGGCGCGCGGTCTCGATAGCGGTCAGCAGCGCGGTGCCGAGCTTCGTCGGTTCCCGCCGCAGATCGAGGCGGCCATGGGAGATGCGAGAAGCCTCCAGCAGATCCTCGAGCAGCCGCGCCATGTGCGCGACCTGGCGCTCGATGATCTCGAAGGCGCGCTGGCGCTGTGCCTCCGACGCGCGAGTGCTTTGGGCGATCACGACCGATTGGCGGATCGGCGCTAGCGGGTTTCGCAGCTCGTGCGCGAGGATCGCGAGGAACTCGTTTTTGCGGCGGTCGGCCTCGCGCAGTTCGGTCGTGGCATGGCGCTGCTCGGTCACATCCTGGCAGGTGCCCCAAAGCCGCACGGGGCTGCCCGGCTCGAATTCTCCCCAGGCGTACACGGTGCGAACACCATCTTCGCGGAGGACGCGGTACTCGACCTCGAAGGGCTTCTGACTTCGGTAGGATTCGGCTGCGGCCGCGGCAATACGCTCGCGGTCGTCCGGATGTATGCGCGGGATCGCAGCGGCCGTACCCGGCTCGATCGTCCCCGGCTCGTAACCAAAAATCCGGTAGAGCTCATCGGACCACTGGCTGCGGTCCTGCGAGCGGTCCGCCAGGTCCGGGATCTCGACCAGGTAACTCCCCACGTGCGCGCTGCGCTGGGAATGCCTGAGCAGCGCCTCGCTGCACTCCAAGGCTTGCTCGATTTGCCTGTGCCGATCGACATCGCACGCGGTGCCGCACCAGCGGACTACCGCACCGGAGCGATCCCGCATCGGTTCTCCGCGCACGAGGAACCAGCGATACCTGCCGTCGTGGGCGCAGCGTATGCGATATTCGACTTCGTGGCTCTCCCCGGTTTCGATCGAGTGCATCCAGGAGGCGCGGGTACGCTCGAGGTCATCCGGATGGAGGAGGGCCAGCCAGCCGTCGCCGACGAGCTCCGTGA
>DASXNC010000541.1:0-2454 GCA_036495325.1 Steroidobacteraceae bacterium | reverse complement strand
TGATGTCCATCGGGATTTCCGCCCGGGTATCTCGCCTGGCAAAGAATGTTCGCAGTCGCGTGAGCTCCTCCGCCGATGGCCGACGGGTCCGCTTGCGCGGCTTTGCGATCAGCCGCAGTTCTCTGCAGGCGCTGCTCTCTGCAGGCGCTGCGCGCTTGCTGGACGACCTCTGGACGCAGCGGGAGCTGTCTCGATGTACTAGCGGACGAGCTCGGCGAGCGTGACTTTACCGCACTGCTTTTGATTGAGCGCATGGGGATTCTCGAGCTCGACTTCACGATGTTTGGCCCAGCTGAGAGCAGCCGATCGATGGGTGAACGTCTTGGCTTCTTGATGGACCATGCTCTTGCCCACGCGCATGCGTACGATCGCTGTGTAGCGCGTCGTGCCGTCGGATTTCTTGCGCACCTTGATGTAGGCCATGGGCGATCGTTTTGGAGGCGACAAGGAATTGTTGTCGCCTTTACGTCGCCTCTGCAACCTGTAAACTCCCCGGAATGCCCAGAAATCCCGCAGAAACACCCGAGTCGCGGGAGCCTATGAAAATAAGCATTTCGGACGATTCTTCTCGAGGAAAACTCGATCGGCGCTTGTCAGTCGCTCCGATGATGGACTGGACGGACCGCCACTGCCGCTATTTCCTGCGCGGCTTCTCCCCGCGCGTGCTGCTCTACACCGAAATGATCACCGCCGCCGCGATCGTGCACGGGGATCGAAGGCGGCTGCTCGCCTTCGACCCGGAGGAGCACCCGGTCGCGCTGCAGCTCGGGGGTAGCGATCCGCATGAGCTCGCCGTAGCGGCACGGGCGGGGGAGGAGGCGGGCTATGACGAAATCAATCTCAACTGCGGCTGCCCGAGCGATCGGGTGGCGAGCGGAGCGTTTGGCGCGTGTTTGATGCGTTCGCCCGGGCGCGTCGCCGAATGCGTGGCGGCGATGCGCGCGACGGTGCGCTTACCCGTCACCGTGAAGATGCGCATCGGCGTCGTCGAGGGCCGCGGCGCGCAGGCGATCGCAGCGTCACGCCGGTTCGACGATGAGGATCGGGAGGCGCTCTACCGCTTCATCCGGGCCGTGCGCGATGCGGGCTGCGAGGCGGCGATCGTACACGCGCGCAAGGCAGTGCTGGGCGGACTCTCGCCGAAGGACAATCGCGAAGTGCCTCCGTTGCGTTATGACGTCGTGTACGAAGTTCGGCGCGAGTTTCCGGCGCTGCCCGTGGTGCTGAACGGCGGGCTGCGCGCGCCCGGCGCAATTCTCGATGCGCTGGGCGCTTGCGACGGGGTGATGCTCGGGCGCGAGGCGTATCACCGACCGTCCCTTCTCGCGCAGCTGCACGCGGCGGTCTTCGGCGCAGAGCCCGCCCCGTCGCCGAAGCGCGACGAGCTGCTCGAGCGCATGGCGCGTTATGCGCAGCGCGAGCTCGCACGCGGGGAGAGACTGTCCGCAATCACACGCCACATGCTCGGCCTCAAGGCCGGAGAGCCCGGTGCACGCGAGTTCAGGCGGTGCCTGAGCGAGGGCGCGAGGCGCCCCGGTGCCGGTGCGGAACTGATCCTCGAGGCGGCCGCCTGGCCAGCGGCCTGATCCGCCGCCGCCCGCACTGCTTACGCTGGCGGCTGGGAATGCTCGCGTATAAACTTTCTTCCACTGCTTCGCCGCCCCGGACAGGGGCCGGCGGGCGTCGCCGATCAGCTGCATGGGAAAAGACATCGAGCTCGCGATTTTGTTTGCCGATGTGGTCGGCTCCACCCGACTCTACGAGCTGATGGGCGATCTCAAGGCGCGCGACATGGTCGCGATATGCATCGATGTCATGCGGGGTGCGACCGAGCAGCACCAGGGAACCGTCATCAAGACCATGGGTGACGAGGTCATGGCGACCTTCCCGACCGCGGATCAAGCCCTCAACGCCGCCGCCACGATGCAGCAGCAGATTTCCAGGCATTCCCACCTCAAGGTGGAGGGGCAGCCGGTCACGATTCGCATCGGCTGCCACTTCGGACCGGTCGTGCTCGAGAATCGCGACGTGTTCGGCGCGACGGTCCACACGGCCAACCGCATGACGAGCCAGGCCAAGGGCGGCCAGATCATGACCACGGCGGCGATGGTGGACAAGCTCTCGCCCCAGTGGCGGGCGGTGGTGCGTCAGGTGGATATCGCCATGCTGAAAGGGCAGGGGAGCGAAGTCGCGCTCTACGAGGTGCTCTGGCAGACCGAGGACGTGACGAGCATGGTGCCCGCCATTGCGCTTTCCGGACGGAACGGTCCGGCGGTCCGTCTGCAGTTGAGGATCCAGGAGCGGGACATCGTGCTCGATGAGCAGCATCCGGCGATCGCGATCGGCCGCGCGGAAGACAACGACGTGGTGATCAAGGGCAATCTCATCTCGCGCCTGCACGCGAGGATCGAGATCAATCGCCACAAGTTCATGCTGATCGATCAGAGCACGAAC
>DASXNC010000540.1:0-2362 GCA_036495325.1 Steroidobacteraceae bacterium | reverse complement strand
GCGAGCTCGGCGGTCTGAGCGCCGCTGACCTGCCGCATCTGAAGGTCGAATGGGCGTTCGGTTTTGCGAACGTCGCCTCGGTGCGCAGCGAGCCCGCGGTCGCGGGCGGGCGAATTTTCGTTGCGAGCGACAACGGCCGCGTGCATGCGCTCGATGCGCGCACCGGCTGCACCTACTGGACGTTCACGGCCGAGGCGGGAGTCGGTACGGCGCTCTCCGTCGGCCGCTATCGCGATCGTGCCGGCGCGCACCGCTATGCGGTCTACTTCGGCGACCGGCGTGCGAACGCTTATGCCGTCGATGCCGAAAGCGGCCGCCGCATTTGGATGCGGAAGGTCGATGCCCACCCATCCGCGTCGATCACCGGCTCGCCGACCGTCTATCGCGACCGCGTGTTCGTGCCGATACAGGGCATCGGGGAGGAGGGGCGGGCGGCCCGCGGAGAGTACGCGTGCTGCACGTTCCGCGGCAGCGTCTCGGCGTTCGATGCGAGCACTGGCGCGCTCATCTGGAAGACCTACACCGTCCCCGAGAGCGGCCCGCGCGCACGCAACAAAGACGGCGTGCAGATGTACGGCCCTGCAGGCGGCGGAATCTGGTCGGCGCCGACCGTCGATCCGCGTCGCGGGCTGGTGTACGTCGCAACCGGCAACGGGTACGCCGAGCCCGCTCAGCCGACGACCGATGCGGTGATGGCGCTCGACATCCGCACGGGTGCGGTGCGCTGGGTTCGTCAGGCGCTCGCGGACGATATCTGGGTGATGGGTTGCGACAAGCGCAATTCGGGCAATCCCGCGTGTCCGTCCGAGCTCGGTCCGGACTTCGATTTCTCGGCTTCCCCGACGCTCGCGCGCCTCGGCTCGCGTGAGCTGCTCGTGCTCCCGCAAAAATCGGGCATGGCTTACGGGCTCGACCCTGCGCGAGAAGGCGCCATCGTGTGGCACGTTCGCATCGGCCAAGGAAGCGGGCTCGGCGGGCAGTGGGGCGCGGCCGTCGAGGATGGGGTCGCGTACATCGGTGTGGGGGATGTCTTGTCGCTGAAGCCCGGCGGCGTTTGGGCCTTGAGGCTCGCCGACGGCTCGCGCCTCTGGAACAAGCCGCCTCCTGCGCCGCTTTGCGGCACGCACCTCGGATGCAGCGTGGGACAGGGCGCCGCGCTCACCGCGATCCCGGGTGCGGTGGTGAGCGGCGCGCTCGACGGAGGCCTGCGCGCGTACGCGACGCACGACGGCTCGGTCCTTTGGACGTTCGATTGCAATCGCGACTTCGACACGGTGAACGGCGTGCATGCTCACGGCGGCGGCATCGACGGGCCGGGGCCCATCGCCGCGGGTGGCATGCTCTACGCGAATTGCGGCAACGGCGGACTCGTCGGCCTCCCCGGCAACGTTCTGGTCGCGTTCGCGCCGCAGGATGACGGGGCGACGCGGTAGGTCAAGTAAAATAAGACACACCCACCCGGGCCCGCCGGGATTCCGTAACTCACAGCGCCTCACCAGGCTGCCTCGACGACAGCGGTCTTGTCGGTCGTCCTCCAGCCTGATCGCAGGCGGTCAGTTGCCTCCGGGCGAGGAGCTCCCTTCCGTGCGCGACGTGGCCGTTCAGCACGCCATAAACCCGATGACAGTCTCGCGCGCGTACTGCCAGCTCGAGACAGAGGGTCTGCTCACGCGCCTGAGAGGCAGGGGCATGGTTGTCGCTCAGAGCGCACGCAACGTCCTGACCGCGGAGCAGCGGCTCGCCCGGCTGGAATCGCAGCTTGCCGAGGTCGCTCGCCAGGCTCGCGAGCTCAACCTTCCTGCACACCTCGTCGTGAAGCGCCTGAAGTCGCTCCTGGAGAGCTCCGAGTGAACGCCGAGCGTAGGCGTCTTCGCAGTATGCCTTTTGAATCTCTGGCTCACCTACGCGGCCTACGCTCTGCAGAAGTTCGTGGTGATGTTCGTCCTCGCCGTTGTGATTGCGATCGTCTTTTCGGCACGCCGACTCTTTACGGCGCCGCATCCGTTTGTCGTCTGAGACTTCTCCCGCCGCTTGGGTGCGGCTAATAGACGAGCTGGCGCTTATCAGTGGGGAAAGCAGGTCACTAGGCGGATTACGGGTAGTGTTAGACTCCCGAGCCTTGCCGGAGGGTCCTAATATGAGAAGAAGAGCCTTTTGTGCCTCGGCACTCGCGCTGGCATCCACGAGCGGCCCGTCCTTGCGCCGCGTGCTCGCCGCCAGCTCGGTATCTAGCGAAATCCCGATCATCCGAAGTGACCGCAAGCAGGCGACGATCGCTGCCTCTGACGTGGCGGATCTGAAAGCGAGCCTGCGCGGTGAGCTGCTCCTGGCCGGCCAGTCCGGTTACGACCAGGCGCGCAAA
>DASXNC010000539.1:0-5455 GCA_036495325.1 Steroidobacteraceae bacterium | reverse complement strand
GGGAACCGTCGGTGCGGTAGCGCTCGATGCGCAGGGCGACCTGGCCGCGGCCACATCCACCGGCGGGCTGACCGACAAACACGTCGGGCGCGTGGGCGACTCGCCGATCATCGGCGCGGGCACATTTGCGGAGAACGGCGTGTGCGCCGTGTCGGGAACCGGTGCGGGCGAATATTTCATGCGCTTCACCGCGGCGAGCGAAGTGGCGGCGCGCGTGAAACTTCAGGGCCTGAGGCTCGAGGACGCCGCCCTCGAGGTGATCGAGATGATGAAAGCGGCGGGCGGCAACGGCGGGCTCATCGCGGTGGATGCTCGGGGGAACATCGCGATGCCGTTCTCTTCCGAGGCGATGCTACGAGCTTGCGCAAGGGCCGATCGTGAAGCGGAAGTCATTGTCGAGGGCAGCGGGTAATCACCCCCACGACCGTTCGCACCGCATCAAATCAAATAAGTGCCGCGAGCGCGCGCGCGCAGGGCGCCTCGACTTTGAGCGCGAGCAGATCGTCGGCGCGGGTGCGACCGAGATTCACGGCGGCGATGGGCAAACCGGCACGGACGGCGGCCTCCGCGAAGCGATAGCCCGAGTACACCATGAGAGAGGAGCCGACCACGAGCAGCGCATCCGCGCGCGCGAGGGCGTGCATGGCGCTCTCGACGCGCTGAGGCGGAACGCTCTCGCCGAAGAACACAACATGCGGCTTCACGATGCCGCCGCAGGCGGGGCAGTGCGGCACATCGAACCCCGTGAAATCACGGCCGTCGAGGTCCGCATCCCCGTCCGGCGCCTCACCCGCCGCGAGATCGGCCCACTCGGCATTTCGTGACAGCAGCTCGGCCTGGAACGCCTCGCGGTCGGTCAGCTGCTCGCAGTCCATGCAGCGCACCTGATCGAGCCGGCCGTGAAGGTCGACGACTGCTTCGCTGCCTGCCGCCTGGTGCAGGCGGTCCACATTCTGCGTGACGAGCAGCTCGATGCTGCCTACGCGCTCGAGGTGCGCGAGCGCGAAGTGTGCGGCGTTCGGCCGTGCCCGGCGAAAGCGCGGCCAGCCGATGAGGCTGCGCGCCCAGTAGCGGCGGCGCGCATGCGGATCGCCCATGAACGCCTGAAGCATGATCGGCTGCGCGCGCTTCCAGCTGCCCGCGGCGTCGCGATAATCCGGAATGCCGGACTCCGTGCTGCAACCGGCGCCCGTGAGAACCACGAGACGCTCGTGACGCTCGATGAAGTCGCGGAGCGCCGCTCGCTCGCGCTCGGCTTGCTCAGGCGCCGTGGCCGGCGAGATAGCGCGCAAAGTCTGGTTTGGTTGCACGGAGGATCTCGAGGATCGCCTTGCGGTCCGCTTCCGGGAGCTGCGGCACCCCAGCGTGTGCGTCCTGATCGATATAAGCGTCGAGAGCGTCGGGATCGAAGCCCTTCGGTAAGCTCGCCCCCGACGGGTCGCTCTCGCTGCGACCGGTCAGGATGTCCGCGAACCGTCCGTAGATGTAATCCTTCGCGTAAGCCGGCAGACCATCGAACGCGCGCGAGTAGATGAGATAGCTCAGCGGGTATTTGAAAAGGCGAGTCTTCAAATCGAGATCGCGCAGCGAGCGTCCCATCGGGTCGCGGGGGCCGCGCGATTCGAGCCAGTGCGTGAAACCCGAATTGCCGCTGATGGGGCTCGTGAAGCGCGTGGCATCGACGAAGAACATCACGGAGACGAGCCCGTCCATGTAGCCCTGCAGCGTCGCGCGCGTCTTCTCGGGTATCTGGCCGTGTCCCGCCTTCGCGAGCGCGGTGCGCGCCTCGAAGTTGATGCGCGTGAGGAGGTTCTGCACATCGTGCTGGTGCTGCAGCACGAGGAGGGCCACGATGTCGCTTTTGTTCGTGAGATATGGCTTTGTATCGAACAGTCCCTGAAGGGTATCGAGATTTCCCCGGCGCACCTGGTCGAGGTGCGCCATCTCCTGCGCGCTGTGCACGAGGATGTTGCCGAGATGCACCTGGTCGCCCGACTGGCCCGTCACGTACCAACCGCCCCAGCGATACTTGAGGGGCGTCTCTTGATACGTGAGGATCTGTCCCTCGTGCGACATCTGCTCGCCATGCACGTCCACGTACGTGGACATAAGCAGGAATCTGGGCACCCCTCCGCCAGCGAGCTCATAAGTGTCGTGGCAGCCCAGGCAGTCGGTGGTTTTGCGCTCGAGCCGAACCGTTCGCGCCGGCTGGTTGGGGATCGTGTAGAACACCTGTCCGAGCTTGGTGTCCATCGCGGCGAGCTCGAGATCGCCCTGCTGCACCCAGGCGACGTAGGTGTCGTCGTTGAAATAGATCGCGCGTGGTGTCGCCGCGGATATCTCGCCGGTCTGCAGGCTCGTCTTCGAGTAGACGAGAGTCTGAGAGCTCGGGTCGATGCCGAGCGCGGCGAGGATCGAGTCGAGATATCCGCGCGGCGGCTGATAAACGAGCTTCACCTCACCCCGGTCGATGCGGGCCTGCAGGTGCGCGATCGCGTTGTCCGTCGGCATCTGAGTGTAGGGGATCGCCGGATATTCGCGCGCATAGGGCAGTGTCGTCGGACGGCCAAAGAGGGCGCCGCCGCGATCACGAGCGGATGGCGCCGCGGAGCCGGATACGCCGGTTGCCTGAGCGGCGGCCGGGTGGACTGCCGCGAAGCCGAACGTGATGCCGAAAAGCGCGATGCCGCAGAGCGTGACGCGTCGTAGCGCGAGAGTCGATATTGCCTTCATGATCGAGCAGGCAGTGTATCGCCCCTCGCGCTACCATGCAGCGGCGAAGGGGCTTCGAGGTTTTTTCCGGTGAGTGAAAGCAGTGTCGATGTCGAGGGGTATTTCCGGCGCATCGGCTGGTCCGGCACCCGCAGACCGACTCTCGAGACGCTACGCGCGATCCACGCGCGCCATCCGCACGCCATCGCATTCGAGAACCTCGATCCTTTTCTGCGTCGTCCGGTCAAGCTCGATCTCGCCTCGCTCGAGGAGAAGCTGGTCCGCGCCGGACGGGGTGGCTGGTGCTTCGAGCACAACCTGCTGCTTGCGGCAGTGCTGCGCTCGCTCGGCTTCAGCGTGACGGGACTCGCCGCGCGCGTCGTCTGGAACGCTCCCGAGGGCGTCGTGCGCCCGCGCGGCCACATGCTGCTCCGGGTCGATGTCGAGGGAGAGCCCTGGCTTGCCGATGTGGGCTTCGGGGGGCTTACGCTCACGGCGCCGCTGCGTTTTCAGACGGGTATCGAGCAGCCGACGCCGCACGAGCCGTTCCGTCTCATCGAGACGGACGGGCTCTTCGTACTCGAGGCGCTGGTGCGCGAGGCGTGGAGGCCGCTCTATCGGTTCGATCTGCAGCCGCAGTCCAACATCGATTACGAGGCCGCGAACTGGTTTCTCGCGACCCATCCGACATCGCATTTCATCACTGGATTGATGGTCGCGCGTGCCGCCGAGGATCGGCGCTCCGCGCTCGTCGACCGGCGCCTGTCTACCCACGTGCTGCGTGGCGAGACGAAGCACCGCGAGCTCGCGAGTGTCGCGGAACTGCGCGCAGTCCTCGAGGAGGTCTTCGATATCCGCGTGCCGGCCGGCCCTGAGGTCGATGCTCGCTTCGAGCAGCTCTACGGCAAGGCCTTGTGATAGGCGAGCATCAGCCCACCGTCCATCGGCACCACGCTGAAGGCTGACGAGAAGGGCCGGCCACCGTACGTTCGATCGAGAACAAAGATACCGGTCGAGCCCCCGAGCGCCGCACCGGCGACAACATCGGAGAGCCAGTGCGCATTGTGCTTCAGTCGCTCGTAGGCGGTGAAGCTCGCAACTCCGTACCCGAGCAGGCGTGTGACCCAGCGATAGCCGCCGGTGCCCGACTCCGCGAACACCGTGCCGATCGCGAACGCGGCCGCCGCGTGCTCCGAGGGAAAAGAGGATCCCGATGCGAACCATTGGTTCGGATCGGTCGTCTCGTTGGGGCCCTGGCGCCTGACCGCGTATTTGAGCGCGTACGTCGTGACGGTGCTCAGACCGGCGGCTTCCGCCATCGCCCAGGTCACTGTGAGACCGCTCCGGTCCTGCCACTGGCTCGAATAGATATACGTGGCGACGAACAGCGCCGCGGCGGGCGCGGCGTCCTGCAAATCGCTGGTCGAACCGCCGGTCGCCGGGCCCGGTGCGAAATGCGTGCGCACGTTGCTGTCGAAGTGATGAGCGAGCGCGACAGAACCGAGCGCGCCGCCGAAGAGCGCCCACTGCTCACTGTCCCAGCGCAGCGGCGCCGTGGAGTAGCTCTCGATATCCCCCCAGAGGCGCTTGAAGCTCGGGTTGGATGACTGGCCGTTGGGCAGATCGGCCCGTTCATTGGCAGGTTGATCGGCAGACTGATCGGCGGGCTGATCGGCTGGTGGATTCACGGGCGGCCCGGCTGGCAGGTTCGCTGGTGCCTCGGCCAACGGACCGACTCGCAGATCGGCCAATGGCCCGAATAGCTGATCCCCCAGGCGGCCGACTGGCTCATTGGCCGCCGGGCCGAGACGTTGATCGCTCGGCATCACCGGATCGGATGCCGGAGCGGCTGCCGAATCAGGTGCCGGATCGGTGACCTGCGCCCAGGCCGAGGGGCAGGCGAGGGCCACAACCATCGCGATCGCGCCGATTGCGAGTGCTCGAAAGAGGCTGTTCATTTTACGGTGGACGATGTGCGCCCCACTGGGCGTCCCTTGGTGCGACTTCAACAGCGAGTTTACCGAGAGCGGCGCGGGCGTGCTCGCTCGGGCTCGCTCGGCGCGGCCTCGTAGCTCAGCCGGCCGTCGACGATGCGGGCCGCGGGCGTGAAGGGATGCGCAACCGAGTTCGAGTCATCAAAAATGTGCATGACTTCGAACCCGCGTACACGCAGCACATCTGCGATCAACGCCCGATGACACCGCCACCACAGCGCCTCCGCGCACATGATCGCAGTACGCCGGTGCTGTGCAAGCTCGAGCAACGCATCGAACGCGCGACCGAATTCCGTGGTGTCCATGTGATCCGCATAGCCTCTGAAGGAGGCGTTGCGCCAAGCGGTGTGCGGAGAATCCGGGCGCGGTTTGCGGCGCCCGCCGAGCTCGGGCAGCCATCGATATTCGATGCCGCGCGTGGTGAGCACTTCCTCGAGCGCGGTCGCCGAGTACTGCGGGTGGCGCCGTGATGTCGGAAAACGCCGCACATCCGCGAGGGCCTCGATCCGGAACCGTCCGAGGAGCTCGAGGAACTCGGGTAGAGGCCGCGTCGAGTGACCGAGCGTCCATACCGTCGGCGCAGCTGCGCCGGAACTCTTGTCGCGGCGAGCCGTTGCCTGAATGCAGGCGTTCCCCACGCGCTGCGGCTCGAGGACAGGTTTCATGTGGTACTCGTACGGATATGGCTACGGCTGGTGGTGGTGGTGGAGCATCTTCGTGGTCATCTTCTTTCTGCTGCCCCTCGGATA
>DASXNC010000538.1:0-6488 GCA_036495325.1 Steroidobacteraceae bacterium | reverse complement strand
GCGGGATCGACCGCGATGCCGATGAAGATTCCGCTCTTGCCGAACTGCCGGGGAGCGCCCTGCATCGTGCCACCCGCCGCCTTCACCGCCTCCGCGGTCGCATTCACGTCCGAGACGTTCAGGATCAGGTGAGGAACGGAGTCCTTGAGCGGCTCCGGCCGATGCATGATGACGATCTGCGCGGCCTGATTCGACTTCGCCGCATCGACGGTGTCACCGAAGTTCAGCATGATCTCGACGGCGTTGGGGAGCTTGATCCGGTTGACTTCCTTCAAGCCGAACGCCGACTCGTAGAACTTCGCGAGCGCCGGGACGTCCGGTCCGCCGACGCGCGCCGCATTGAGACCCACATCCGCCTGCGCCGCCGCGACCAGCATGAACGCTGCGCACGCCGCAGCAGTAATTGCGACAATCCGGCTCGTTGCCATGTTCATTTTCTCCACGGTCGTTGGTTAATGCTTCGGGCGCTGGATCAGCTCGATGAGATTGCCCGCAGGATCGATTACGACTCCGATGACATCGCCCGTCTGAGCGATCCGGCGCAGCTGACCGCGTATCGAGCCCCCCGCCGCCTTGACCGCCTCGACGGTCGCCTTGGCGTCCGAGACGTAGAAGATCAGGTGCGGAACCGGATCATTGAGAGCCTCGGCCCGGCGCATGATGACGATCTGGGCATCTGGATTGGCCTTCGCCGCCGCGGCCGTCTCGCCGAAGTTGATGAAGATCTCGAGGACGCCGGGGACCTGCAGCCGACTGACTTCGTGCATTCCGAACGCCGACTCGAAAAACTTCGCGAGCGCCTGCACGTCCGGGCCGCCGACGCGCGCGGCGAAGTGGCTCACGTCCGCCTGGGTCGCCGCGCCCAGCATCAACGTCGCGGCCGCCGCGACCGACACTGCGAGAATTCTGCTCGTTCGCACGGTGCTCCCCTCCCCGCTTCTTGGGTTATCGCTCGCGACCCCGTGAGATGCCGCGACGCCTTTGCGCGCGATCATAACAGTACGCGGCGCGGTCCAGGGCCCGGTAAACTCATTCGACCGGGAGGATGGCTATGACCGTTACCCAATCGCTCGTGGCTTATTCGCTCGCGGCAGGACTGCTCACGATCACGCCCGGTCTCGACACCGCGCTGGTGCTTCGGACAGCCGCCATCGAGGGAGCGAGGAGCGCCGCACTCGCCGGTCTCGGTATCGTCACGGGGTGCCTCGTATGGGGCTCCGCGGTCGCGCTCGGCCTGGGAGCGCTGCTCGCGGCATCTGAGCTCGCGTTCACGGTGCTCAAGTGGGCGGGCGCGCTCTATCTGTTCTGGCTGGGCCTTCAGTTGCTCGTGAGACCGCGATCGCGTTTCGAGCTCGTCGACGGTCGGGCCGGGCAGGTCGGGCGGGCCCAAGGCGGCGGCTGGCTGCGGCGCGGCCTGCTGACGAACCTGCTGAATCCCAAGGTGGGCGTTTTCTACATGTCCTTCCTGCCGCAATTCCTGCCCACGCATGTCGCCGCAGCGCCTTACATACTGCTGCTTGCGGCATTGCACGCGGCGATGGGACTTGCCTGGTTCGCCGCACTGATACTCGCGACTCGCCCGATAGCACGACTGCTGAAGCGACCACGCACGATACGGGTCCTCGATCGCGCGACCGGACTGGTATTCGTCGGCTTCGGCGTGAAGCTCGCGATGTCGCGGCGCTAGAGCACGCAAGGAAGGTGTGAGCCCGGACGGCTCAGCCCGTGGCCTGCTCGCCTTTCTGCAACCGCCCGATGAGCGTGCGCAGGAACACGCGATTGAACCGCAGCTGGCAGGAAGCGGATACCTGCTCGAGCAGCGTCGAGCTCACCTTGAGCACCGTGACGGCATTCTGCGCGCGAATGGTCGCGGTGCGCTTCGCGCCCTGCACGTAGCTCGCCTCGCCGAAACAGTCGCCGCCCCCGAGCGCTCCAAGGCGCTGGCTGTGGCGTTCCACCGCGCAGGTGCCGGACACGATGACGTAGAAGCGGTCGTCCATCTCGCCTTCCTTGACGATCTCCTCGCCACCGGCGTAGTCCTGCCACTGGCTCGCGCGCAGCACTTCCCAGATCTCCGCATGCGAGAACTCGTGGAAGAACTTCAAGCGCCGCAGGACCCCGAACTGCTCCTGCCGATCGATGCGCGCGTTCTGCTCCCGCAGCTTCTGATGCACACGCGTGAGCTCGGCGGCGAAGTCGAGACCGCTCTTGTAGCGCTTTGCTGCGTCTTTCTGCAGCGCCGTCGCAACGACGTTCTCGAGCTCCTCGGGCACCTCCTTGCGCAGCGTGTGGATCGGGGCGGGCGTCGCGTACACGATCTGGTGCAGAAGCTTCTGCAGATTGCCCGCGCGGAAGGGCCGCGAGCCGGTCAGCAGCTCATACATCACCGCCCCGAGCGAGTAGAGATCCGAGCGGTTCGTGAGCTCGAGACTCTGCACCTGCTCGGGCGACATGTACGAAGGGCTGCCCGCGATGCCTTCGATGCGCGAGATGTCGGAGTCCGAAACGAGCGCGATGCCGAAGTCGATGATCCTCACGTCGCTGTCCTGCGTCAGCATGACGTTCGAGGGCTTCACGTCGCGATGGATGACCCCGCGCGAGTGCGCGTAATTGAGCGCCTTCGCGCATTTGTAGACGATCTCGACCGTATCGTCGATGCGCAGCAGATTGTCCGCGCGGCAATACGCGGCGAGCGTACGCGCGCCGTGCACGTGCTCCGTCACGATGTAGCAGTATCCGTGCTCCTCGCCGGCATCGTAGATCGGCAGGATGTTGGGATGCTGCAGCATGCCGACGAGATGCGCCTCGGAGAGGAACATCTTGCGTGCAATGCGTGCACGCTCCTCGTCGCCACCGGCGTCGATGTTGTACAGCTTGATCGCCACGTCGCGGCCGTAGTACGCGTCGTGCGAGAGGTAGACCGTGCCGGTGCTGCCGCGGCCGACCTCTTTGATGACCGTGTACTTGCCGATCTTCTCGGGAAGCTTGCGCGCGGCGACGAGCGGGGCCTGGGCTGGCATGTTGCGATCGGCTTTGAGAAGACGAGCCGCGGCAGAATACGGAGCAGGGACCGGAATGACTGTGATGCAGCCCTCACCCGCCCCCCGCCGGCGCGCGGCACCGAGGCGCGCCTCGCGTGCGGAAATGAACGAACCCATAATGCGAGAATTCGATCACAGACGCTCCGCGCACCGCGACCTCGCCGTGCTCGCTGTTGAGCGCAACCGTGCGCGTACAGCGACATTCGGAGGGGGCGGCGGCGCGTTGAGCGGCGCAGCGACTGGTCATAATCCGGGCGAGACCGACACGCGGGTGCGCGGGCGCCTACTCAGTGCTCGTGCGGCCGCAGCGCCCTGGCAGCGCGATCGAGCACGGCATTCACGAATTTGTATCCGTCCGTGGCGCCAAACCGCTTCGCGAGTCCCACCGCCTCGCTGAGCACGACGCGGTAGGGCACTTCGGCGTGCGATTTGAGCTCGTGCACCCCGATGAGCAACACGGCGTGCTCGATCGGATCGAGCTCGCGCGGCTTGCGGTCCGTCCACGCTGCGAGCTCGGCATCGAGCTCCGCATGCGTCTCGCAGATCGCGCGCACCAGATTGCGGAAATACTCGCGGTCCGCGCGCGGCATATCCTCCGAGCTCTCGAGCTCGTGTACGACGTCTTGCCAGGGTCCCTCGTTGATCTGCCAGCGATAGAGCGCCTGCAAAGCGAGTTTGCGCGCGACGGAGCGCCGGACCGATAGCGAAGAAATTCGGCGTGCCATGGAGTGCCGTTCTTTGGAGGCAGTCGGGCGGAGAATCAGTGCCGCCCGGCGCGTCGGCTCACGCGAGACGCGCGAGCAGTCCCGCCATCTCGAGGGCGGTGAGCATCGCCTCGCAGCCCTTGTTGTCGCCCGTGGTCGCCGCGCGCTCGAGCGCCTGCTCCGTCGTGTT
Organism: Steroidobacteraceae bacterium; assembly: GCA_036495325.1. Lineage (GTDB taxonomy): Bacteria > Pseudomonadota > Gammaproteobacteria > Steroidobacterales > Steroidobacteraceae > JASHUC01. Next base: position 2,553 of record DASXNC010000538.1, on the reverse strand, counting down.
GACAGTGAGCACACCGAACGCGATCGGTACGCCCGTCTCGAGGCTCGCGGTGGTGAGCCCGCGCGCGCACTCGCCGGCGACAAAGTCGAAATGGGGCGTGTCCCCGCGTATCACACAGCCGAGGGCGACGACGGCATCATAGCGGCGGCTCGCACAGAGCTTGCGCGCCGCAAGGGGCAGCTCGAAGGCTCCTGGTACCCGGGCCACGGTGAGATCCTCCGCCGCGCCACCGTGCTCGCTCCAGGCCTCGATCGCTCCCTTGAGCAGACTCGTGACGATGAAATCGTTGAAGCGCGACGCAACGATGGCGATGCGCCGTCCGTGGGCGCTCGGCTCGCCTTCGATGAACTCAACGCCGGCCGCGCCGGCCGCGCCGGCCGTAGCTCCCGCGCCTCCTGTGCCGCTCGCACCGAGCTCAGCCATCGCTGTCCCGCACCGGCGCTTCAAGCTTCATCGGCGTACGATTCGACCTCGAGATCGAACGCCGAGAGACCGTGCATCTGCTTGGGCGCCGACAGCACGCGCATGCGGCGCACGCCGAGGTCCTTGAGAATCTGCGCGCCGATGCCGTAGGTCCGCAAAACTGGTCGGCTCGCGCCCGCCGCAGAGAGGCCCTGCGCGCCGGCGAGGCCCGCTGCCCCGCCGCGGCCCGAATCGGGCAGTCCGTGATGTACGGTGCCCGAAGGTGCGCCGAGCGCGCGCAGCGCCTCGACGAGGTCAGCCGTCGACTCCTGTTCCCTCAGCAGCACGACCACGCCGTTCCTCGCCTGCGCAATCCGCTCGAGCGCCGCGCGCAACGTCCACGCGCGCGACTCGCCGCGCACGCCGAGCACGTCACGCAGCGTATCGGCGACGTGCACGCGAACGAGCGGCACGTCCGGGCCGTCGAGGCGGCCGCGCGCGAGTGCGAGATGGACGAAGCCTTCCATGCGGTCGCGATAGGCGTAGAGCCGGAACTCTCCGATAGAGGTCTGAACGAGCTGATCTGCGATCCGCTCGATCGAACGCTCGTTGCGGAGGCGGTGGCGGATGAGGTCCGCGATCGTGCCGATCCTGAGCCGGTGCTGCTGCGCAAAGCGCTCGATCTGCGGACGGCGCGCCATCGAGCCATCGTCGTTCATCAGCTCGCAGAGCACTCCGATCGGCTGCAGCCCCGCGAGGTTGCAAAGATCCACCGCGGCCTCCGTGTGGCCGGCCCGCACCAGCACGCCGCCGCGCCGAGGGCGCAACGGAAAAATGTGTCCCGGCCGCGCGAAGTCCGCCGCCGTCGAGCCGGGGTTGGCGAGCGCGCGGATAGTGGCCGCACGATCCGCCGAGGAGACGCCCGTGGTCGTCCCGAATCGGTAATCGACGGACACGGTGAACGCCGTGCGGTAGCTCTCCGAATTCGCCGGAACCATCTGCGGCAGATCGAGCCGCGCGAGACGGTCCTCTTCCATCGGCACGCAGATGATCCCGCTCGTGTGCCGGATCATGAACGCGACGGCCTCGGGCGTGGCATGCTCCGCGGCCATGATGAGATCGCCCTCGTTCTCGCGATCCTCATCGTCGAGAATGATGATCATGCGGCCGGCTGTAAGCTCGGCCGCGAGCTCATCGACGCCGCTCATGCCCGGTGTCTGCGGCTCGCCCGTCGTACGCACCTCGCCCTCGGCGGGCCTCGGTGGCAATGAGATGATCTTCGACATATACCTATGGTACCCGGACGCCGGCCTGCTCGCTTGAACCGGCGAGCAGATGCTCGAGGCGCCGCGCCGGGCACCAGGAGTAAGTGCCCTCGAGTGTCGCGCGCGTTCACCGACCGTGTGCGAGCGCGAGCGGCGTATCATTCGCCCCGTTCCGCCGCCGGAGGTCCCGTGCACCTTCTGTTGTTCTACGAGTTCGTTCCCGACTACCTGCAGCGCCGGGCGCCGCACCGGGCGGAGCACTTGCGGCTCGCCTGGGCGGCACATGACCGGGGGGAGCTGATCCTGGGCGGTGCCCTGGCAGACCCCGCCGATGGCGCAGTACTGCTGTTCCAGGGCCCCGACGACCGCGCGGCGCGAGCTTTCGCTGAGGCCGACCCCTACGTGACGACTGGCCTGGTCGGGCGCTGGTGGGTGCGGCCCTGGACCACCGTCGTGGGAGATGCGGCGGCCACACCCCTGCGGAACGTGGGCCCATAAGAGGCGATCGCGCGCGCGTCGAGATCAGAAGGTCGAGTTCTCGAAGCCGCCATCCACCACGAGACTTTGCGCGGTGACGTAGTTCGAGTGCTCGCTACAGAACATCGCCGCAACCGAGCCAAAGTCTTCCGCATTGCCGAATCGTCCCGCAGGTATACCGAGCGAACGGACCCTATCCTTCATCTCGCTCTCGACCGTAGTTCCCTTTCGCAACGCGTAAGCGCTGAGAATCTGCCGTATGCCGTCCGTGTCGTGCATGACCGGAAGCAGGCAGTTGATCGTGACGTTGTAAGCGGCGACCTGCCGGGCGAGCGCGACGGAGTAGTTGACCAGCGCCGCCCGGGGCGGCCCCGACAGGACCCGCAGGGCAACGGGAAACTTGGCGGCA
>DASXNC010000537.1:0-7529 GCA_036495325.1 Steroidobacteraceae bacterium | reverse complement strand
GAACTGCGCCGCTTTCGGCGTCGAGCTGCTGGGGATGCACTCGCCGCTCCGCGGCATCGTGCACGTCATCGGTCCCGAGCTCGGGCTGACGCAGCCCGGCAAGACGATCGTCTGCGGCGACAGCCACACGAGCACACATGGCGCCTTCGGCGCCCTCGCCTTCGGCATCGGCACGACCGAGGTGGGGCACGTGCTGGCGACCCAGTGCCTGCTCCAGCGCAAGCCGCGCACGCTCGCGGTCCGCCTCACGGGACGCCTCGGCGCGGGAGTGACCGCGAAGGATCTGATTCTCGCGATCATCGGCCGCATCGGCGTTGCGGGCGGCACCGGCCATGTCATCGAGTTCTGCGGCGAGACGGTCCGCGCACTCGACATGGACGAGCGCATGACGGTCTGCAACATGTCGATCGAGGCCGGCGCCCGCGCCGGGATGATCGCGCCGGATGAGACCACCTATGCCTACCTCTCCGGCCGGCCGCGCGCGCCGCAAGGCGAAGCGTGGGAACGCGCGCTCGAGCGCTGGCGAGGACTACCCACCGATACCGGAGCGCGCTTCGATCGCGAGGTCGAGCTCGACGGCGCGGCTGTCGAGCCGATGATTACCTACGGCACGAACCCCGGCATGAGCGTCCCGGTCACTGGCAGCGTTCCGCGCAGCAACGGCGATCCGGTCTTCGAGCGTGCCCTCGCATACATGGGGCTCGAGGCCGGTGCGGCGCTCGCCGAGAGGCCGGTGAACGTCGTGTTCGTAGGCAGCTGCACGAACTCACGACTCACCGATCTGCGCGCGGCCGCCGCTGTGCTGCGGGGCCGCAAAATCGCGCGCGGCGTACGAATGCTCGTCGTGCCGGGGTCCCAGCAGATCAAGGCAGCCGCCGAGGCGGAAGGCCTGCATCGAGTCTTCATCGAGGCGGGCGCCGACTGGCGCGAGTCGGGCTGCTCGATGTGCATCGGAATGAACGGCGACACGGTCGCGCGCGGGGAATACTCCGTGAGCACGAGCAATCGCAATTTCGAGGGACGCCAGGGGGCGGGCAGCCGTACGCTGCTCGCGAGCCCGCTCACCGCCGCCGCGAGCGCGGTGCGCGGCCGGGTCACCGATCCGCGCGAGCTGCTGAGCTGAGCCAGCGAGGAAGACACGTGGAACCCATGAGGTCAGTCCGCTCGCGCACCGTCGTATTGCCGGCGACGAACATCGATACGGATCAGATCATTCCCGCGCGCTTTCTCACCACGACGACGCGCGCGGGGCTCGGCCGGCACCTCTTTACCGACTGGCGCTATGCGCCGGACGGCTCGCCTCGAGCGGAGTTCGCGCTCAACCGCCCCGAAGCCGCCGGTTGCGGCATCCTCGTCGTCGGCCGCAACTTCGGCTGCGGCTCCTCGCGCGAGCACGCGCCCTGGGCGCTCGTCGATTACGGCATCCGGGCGGTCGTGAGCACCGAGATCGCGGACATCTTTCGCAGCAACGCGCTCAAGAACGGGCTGCTGCCCGTCGTCGTTGAGGAATCGACGAGCCGCTGGCTCATCGATCATCCGGGCGTGGAGGTGACGGTCGACGTCGAGACGGCGAGGCTGTCGCTGCCCGACGGCACCTCGGTTGCGTTTCCGCTCGAGCCCTTCGCGCGCTACTGCCTCCTGAACGGAGTCGACGAGCTCGGATTCCTCCTCGCACGGGGACCGCAGATCGAGACTTACGAGCGGGCAAACGGGGCATGAGCGGCGAGACCAGCGCGCGCATCGCGGTCCTGGGCGGTGACGGCATCGGCCCCGAGGTCGTCGCGGAGGGCCTGCGCTGTCTCGACGCGATTGCATCTGGTTTCGGCCATCGTTTCGAGCTCGAGCAGCTGCCGTTCGGCGGCGCCGCGATCGATGCCTGCGGCGATCCCCTGCCCGCCCGAACGCTCGATGCCTGTCTCACAGCCGATGCCGTGCTCCTCGGGGCTATCGGCGGCCCGAAGTGGTCCGCTCCGAGCGCCAAGGTCCGTCCTGAGCAAGGTTTGCTGAGACTGCGCAAGGCGCTCGGTGTCTACGCGAATCTGCGTCCGGTCAGCGTTCATCCGGCTCTCATCGACGCCTCCACACTGAAGCCGGAGGTGCTGGCGGGCGTCGATCTGCTCTTCGTGCGCGAGCTGACCGGAGGCATCTACTTCGGCGAAAAGCGGCGCGACGAAGCGCGCGCGGTGGACGTCTGCGAGTACACCGTTGCGGAGATCGAGCGGGTAACGCGCGCCGCGGCGCGCCTTGCGCAGTCGCGGCGCCGCAAGCTCACCTCGATCGACAAGTCGAACGTGCTCGAGACCTCCCGCTTGTGGCGCGAGGTATGCGAGCGCGTGGTGCGCGCGGAGTTTCCCGACGTGGCGCTCGAGCACATGCTCGTCGATGCGGCGGCGATGCACCTCATCCGTCGGCCGAAAGACTTTGACGTCCTCGTGACGGAGAACATGTTCGGCGACATCCTGACCGATGAGGCTTCGATGCTCGCCGGCTCGCTCGGACTGCTGCCCTCGGCTTCGCTCGGGGAAGGCCGGCGCGGGCTCTACGAGCCGATCCACGGCTCCGCGCCCGACATCGCCGGAAAGGGTATCGCCAATCCGTACGGCACGATCTTGAGCGTCGCGCTGCTCCTGCGCCACACGCTTGCTCTCGCGCGCGAGGCCGAGGCACTCGAGGCGGCGGTGAGCCGTGCGATCGAGCGCGGCGCGCGCACCCCCGACATTGCGCGCCAAAGCGGGCGCAGCTTCTCGACGCGTGAAGCGGGGGACGCCGTGCTGGCAGAGCTCCGGCTGCGCGCGACCTGACTTCCGCTCGCCATGCTCCGGTTAGGCATCGACCTGGGCGGCACGAAGACGGAGCTGATCGCCCTCGATTCAAACGGAGAGGTTCTCCGTCGCGAGCGACGCCCGACACCCTCCGAGGACTACGGCGCGATCCTCGAGACCGTTCATGAGTTGATCAGCGAGACCGAGCTGTCCCTCGGACGCAAGGGCAGCATTGGCATCGCAACCCCTGGGGCCGTCTCGGCCCGCACCGGACTGCTCAAGAACTCCAACACGACCGTTCTCAATGGCAAGCCGCTCGACCGGGATCTTGCGCAGCGTCTGGGACGCGAAGTTCGCATCGAAAACGATGCCAACTGCTTTGCGCTGTCGGAGGCGACCGATGGCGCTGCAGCCCACGGCCGCGTCGTCTTCGGAGTCATTCTGGGCACGGGCGTAGGCGGCGGGCTGATCGTAGAACGGCAGATCATTCGCGGACGCAATCTGATTGCCGGGGAATGGGGGCATAACCCGATTCCGTGGGCGCATCCGGACGAGCAGCCCGGGCCGCCCTGCTACTGCGGCCGCCGCGGTTGTGTCGAGACCTATCTATCCGGGCCGGGCATGAGCCGCGATTACCATGAACGCTCGGGAAGCTGGCAATCGCCCGAGGCCATCGTTGCGTGCGCTCGAGGCGGCGATCCGCTCGCCGAAGCCTCGCTCAAAACCTATGTCGATCGTCTCGCGCGCGGGCTCGCCGCAGTGATCAACGTGCTCGACCCGGATGTGGTGGTGCTCGGCGGTGGATTGTCCAATATCGCGGAGCTGTATCGCGATGTCCCGCCTCTCCTGGCGAGCTACGCCTTTTCCGATGGCGTCGACACCCCCCTCCTGCGCGCCAAGCACGGCGACTCGAGCGGGGTGCGCGGGGCCGCGTGGCTGTGGTTATGAGCGGGCCACCTGACCTGCGACTCCGACGGAGCGCAGCGGCGCCGCTCCAGAGGCGTTTCGCGCGCGTTCGAGCGCCGCGCCCAGATCCGCGCGCAGATCCTCGAGAGCTTCGATACCCACCGAAAGGCGGATAAGCCCGTCGACGAGCCCCGCCAGGCGTCGCGCCTCGGGGTCCATGCCGGCGTGCGTCATCGTCGCCGGATGCGCAATGAGGCTCTCGACCCCGCCGAGCGATTCGGCGAGCGAGAAGCAATTGAGGCCCGATGCAAACGCACGTACCGCCTCGGTGCCACCCGCGAGCTCGAGTGTGACCACTCCTCCGAACCCGAGCTGCTGGCGGCGCGCGACCTCGTGCCCCGGATGCGAGGCCAGCCCCGGGTAGTAGACGCGCACGACTCCCGGCTGCTTCTCGAGCCATTCGGCGAGAGCCATCGCATTGTGTCCGTGACCCTTCAAGCGCGCATCGAGCGTGCGCAGTCCGCGCAGTGTCAAGTAGCTGTCGAACGGTGCGCCGGTCACTCCGAGGCAGTTCGCCCACCACGCGAGCTCTCGGTGATGCTCCTCGGTGCGTGCGACGACCGCGCCGCCGACCACATCGCTGTGGCCGTTCAAATATTTGGTCGTCGAATGCACGACGAGGTCCGCACCGAGCTCGATCGGGCGCTGCCAGAGCGGGGAAAGGAACGTGTTGTCCACCACGATGAGCGCGCCCCGCTCGCGGCCCAGCGCCGCGAAGCGCGCGATGTCAGTGATGCGCAGCAGCGGATTGCTCGGCGTCTCGATCCACAAAAGCGCGGTGGGCGAGGCGAGCGCGCGGCGCACGGCGGCCTCGTCCGCGAAGTCCACGAATTCCACCGCGAGCTCGCCCCGCTTCTGCCACGCCGCGAACAGCCGGTACGTGCCGCCGTAGCAGTCGTGCGGCGCGACGATCCGGCTACCCGCCGGCAGCAGGTACCCGACGAGCGTCACTGCCGCCATGCCGGTCGCGGTGACGATTCCTCCCGCTCCGCCCTCGAGCCGCGCCAGTGCCTCGGCAAGCAGATCGCGCGTGGGATTCCCGGAGCGCGTGTAGTCGTAGCCGCGCTTCTCGCCGAACGCCCGGAAGGCGAAGGTGGACGACAAATGAATGGGCGGCACGACGGCGCCGGTCGTCGGATCGCTCTCGAGTCCGGCGCGCACCGCTTGGGTGATCGGATCAATCGGCGCGCTCATCAGGCGCTCCCGAGTGCGCTCTGGAAGATGGGACGCAGCGATTCGGTCTCTTTGAGGAAGGCGTCGTGGCCGTAGATCGAGGAGATCTCGTGCAGGCGCCCGGCGGGCAGACGCGCGACCATCCCACGCACGTCCGGGAGCGGTACGAGCTGATCTTCACGCACCGCGACGGCGCTCGTCGGTACGAAGACGCGGCTCGCATCGACCCGGTGCAGATCGATGGATTCGGACAGGCATAGGAACGATTCGGGCAGGTAGCGCGAGGCGTAGTCGCGGCCCCGGGCAAGCAAGTAGCGCTCGACCGGAAAGACGAATCCGTCCTCCTCTCGGCTCGCCGCACCGGCGAACCGAGCCGCAAATTCCTCGCCGCTTCGATAGGTCGTCATCGCGAGTGCGCGAGCGAGCTCGACGGCCGGCGCCGCACGGCCGCTTTCGAGCCCGAGGCGCACGATTCGCCGCTGGATACTGCGCCAGGCGGTAGACATCGGATGCGCGCGATCGGAGGCGCCGATCACGAGGAGATGGCCAACCCGGTCGGGGTAGCGCTCCCCGAAGGCAAGCGCCACCATTCCGCCGTAAGAGCCTCCGGCGATGGCGCGGAGCGCCTTGATGCCGAGGTGGTTGAGGATGCGCAGCAGCGCTTCGGCCTGATCGTAGCTCGAGACGCTCGGGAACCGCTTGCCGGGCAGAGGACCGGTCGTCTCGCCGCTGCCGCCGAGGAAATCGAAGCTGAGGACTCGGAACCGGTCCGCATCGAGCGGACGGCCAGCACCTGCGATCTCGGACCACCAGCCCTCGCGCGGGTCCTCCGTCCCGCAAACGCGGCGGTTCGCCGAAATACCCCCGAGCGCGCAAACGACGGCCCCCGACGCCGGGCCCGCGAGGCGCCACGCGATGCGCACGCCGGCGAGCCGCTCGCCGTGATGAAGCGTGATCTCTCCCGGCACTTCCAGGATCCCGTCACGCACCAGCCCTTCGCGCGGAAGGGAAACGGTTCCGTGGCTGGTGGAAGTCGCGCCGCCTTGCGGCGCGCTGGCGTGCTCGCCGGCTCGGCCGGGCGGCACGAGGGGCTCGACAGTGGACATATTCGGTGCTCCGCGATCCAGGGTCCTCGCTCATCGGCACCCCTGTCAGAGCACCCGCAATCTAGGCGGGTTCGTCACGCCCATCCTGCGCACCCGCGCTGCGCGCGGAGCAGAGGCTGCGTTACCGCTCATCTGCCGACCCGCACACGCGGGCCGCAGGAGTTGGCACCTTTCCAGGCGGGTTAGGCTTGGCGGTTGCCCCGGCGTCGAAGGGCCTTTCCCTCAGCCGGTCTCGATGAGTAGCCGAAAAGTCTAGGCCCGCTGCCGCACACCGTCAAGGCGACGGCCGTGCCCACGCCGACGCTCGGGCACGGGCCGTGCCCCTGCCCGGTGCGAGCAAGGCACCGGCGCACTGGATCGGTGCGTACGGTCGTGGTATTGTATTAGCGCGTTAATACATTCGATCGGATGCGACCGTATTAACGTGTTAATACACTCACCTGGACCTTCGAGCCCATGAAGCAACACAGCAACGTCACCCAGCGCCAGGAGGCGCTCGCCGAGCGCCACCTTTGCGAGGCTGTCGCTTCGCTCGCCACAGCCGAGGAGTGCCGCGCGTTCTTCCGCGACCTGTGCACCCCGGCGGAGCTGCAGGCGATGGCGGACCGCTGGGCCGTGGTCGAGTGGCTGCGGAGGGGCCTGCCCTACCGGGAGGTCCATCGCACGACGGGCGTGAGCATCACCACGATCGCGAGGGTCGCGCGCTTCCTCGCCAACGGCAACGGCGGCTATGCGCTTGCGGCGAGCCGGCTGGCGCCCGCGCCGCGCTCGAACGGGAGCCGCTCCGGCGCTACCCGCACGGACGGCCGCCGCGGCGATGGGCGGCGCGCCGATGGCGCGTGACATGACTGAGGGCGATCTGCGCCTCAAGCTCGCCGTGCAGAAGTCGGGGCGGCTCACCGACCCTTCGCTCGACCTGCTCGCCCGCTGTGGACTCAGGCTCTCGCGCGGCAAGGACCAGCTCCTCGGGGTCGGGGAGAACATGCCGCTCGATGTGCTTTTCGTGCGCGACGACGACATCCCGGACCTCGTCCAGGAAGACGTCTGCGACCTCGGTCTCGTCGGGCTCAACGTGATCGAGGAGAAACGGCTGGAGCTCGCGTTGCGGGGCCACCCGGCGCGCTTCGAGCACGTGCGCGCGCTCGATTTCGGGCGCTGCCGCCTCTCGCTCGCGTTGCCGGACGGTGTCTCCTTCGAGGGGGCGCGCTCGCTCGCCGGCAAGCGCATCGCGACGACGTATCCGCACCTGCTCGAGCAGTACTTGCGCGAGCGCGAGGTGCGCGCCGACATCGTGGTGCTCTCTGGCTCGGTCGAGATCGCCCCACGACTCGGGCGCGCCGACGCGATCTGCGATCTCGTCTCCACCGGCTCGACGCTCCAGGCCAATCACCTGCGCGAGGTGGAGACGGTGCTCGAGAGCCACGCCGTGCTGATTCGCACGCCGGTCGCCCTGCCGCCGGGCAAGGACGACTGGGTGCAGCGGCTGCTGAAGCGCATCGAAGGCGTGCAGCAGGTGCGCGAG
>DASXNC010000536.1:0-4688 GCA_036495325.1 Steroidobacteraceae bacterium | reverse complement strand
AAGATGAGCACGCTGTGATAGGCGGCGATCGCGCGGCCGGACTCGCTCACGATCATGGGGTGCGGGACGTCGCGCGCATTGCAGACACTCGCGATCCGGTAGACCACGTCGTTCGCATACTCATTGAGCGTGTAGTTCATCGACGAGGAGAAATTCGTGCCGGTCCCGTCGTAGTCGACGCCGAGGCCGCCGCCCACGTCGATGTACTGCAGCCCGGCGCCCATGAGCTTCAGCTCCGCGTAGACGTGGGCGAGCTCGTTCACGGCATCCTTCACGCGCCGGATGTCCTGGAGCTGACTGCCCGGGTGACAGTGGACGAGCTGCAGGCAATCGAGCATGTCGCGCGCCTTGAGCACGTTGAAGAGCTCGAGGATCTCCGTGATGAACAAGCCGAACTTCGATTTCTCGCCGGTGGAATCGCGCCACCGTCCCGAGCCCTCGCTCGAGAGCTTCACACGCACGCCGATGCGCGGGCGTACCCCGTAGGCCGCGGCATGTTTGAGAATCAGGCCGAGCTCGTCATAGTTCTCGACGACCGGAATGATGGTTCGGCCGAGCTTCGTCGCGAGCGTCACCGCCTCGATGTAGCTGTCGTCCTTGAAGCCGTTGCACACGATGAGCCGGTCCGGCGCGTTCTCGGTCATCGCCATCACTGCGAGCAGCTCGGGCTTCGAGCCCACCTCGAGCCCGAAACCGAACTCGCTGCCGTAGCGGTAAACCTCCTCGACGACGAGTCGCTGCTGGTTCACCTTGATGGGGTACACCGCTGCGTAGCGGTTGCGGTAGTCGTTCTCGGCGATCGCCTGCGCAAATGCCGCATGCAGCGAGCGCAGCCGATGCGCGAGGATCTCGGAGAAGCGCACGACCACGGGCGTGGTGAGGTCGCGCGCCCTGAGCCCTTCGACGACCTCGAAGAGGTCGATCTCGCGGCCCGGCTGTGTGTCGGGCCGAACGACGACGTGGCCCGCCGCATTGATCGAGAAGTAACCCTTTCCCCAGGCGCCTACCTGATACAGATCGAGCGAGTCCTCGATGCTCCAGGGGTGAGCCGGATTGAACTTGCGATCCGCGCCCGTCACGGCGCTCTTCGGGTCTGCGACCATCGGCTCTCACGATATCAAAAAATTGTGACAATCACCCTTGATCTGATCACGGCCCCGCCACGGGTCGCGTCGGGTCTCGGCACCACTCGCTCCATGACCCCGCATACAAGCGGGCGCCGGCGAGCCCCGCACGCTCCATCGCGAGAAGATTGTGACAAGCCGTAACGCCGGAGCCGCACATCGCGACGACGTGCTGCGGGGATGTGCCGCCGAGCGTCTCGCGCCAGAGTGCGCCGAGCTCCTGCGCGGGAAGAAATCGGCCGTCGGCGCCGAGATTGCGCGTGAACGGATGATTGCGCGCACCGGGGACGTGACCCGCCACCGGATCGAGCGTTTCGTTGCGCCCCGCGAACCGATCGGCGGCGCGCGCGTCGACGAGCACGATCTCGCGGCGCTCGAGGTCGCGTGCGACCTCTTCGGCGGTTGCAACCCACGCCGGGTGCGGCGTGGCCTCGAATCGGCGCGCGGCAGGCCGCTCCTCACCGGTCGACACCGGGAGCCCCGCCGCCTGCCACGCCGCAAAGCCGCCGTCGAGCACCGCCGTGCGCTCGTGCCCGAGAAAGCGCAGCAGCCACCATAGCCGCGCAGCGATCGCGCCCGATCCCTGGTCGTATGCGACGACCTGGACGCTGCGATCAATTCCCCAGCTGCCTAGGGTTGTCGCGAGCTGCTCGGGATCGGGCAAGGGGTGCCGTCCCGTTTTGGGACCCACCGGGCTCGAGAGATCGCGATCGAGATGCGCGAACGAAGCGCCCGGGATGTGCCCTGCTGCATAGGTCTGCGCACCCCACTCACGATGCGCAAGGTCGTGGCGGCAATCGACGATCGCGAGTGCGCGCCGCGAGGAGGAGCCCGCGCCGCCTCCGTCGAGGAGCGCTGCGAGCTCGCCCGGCTCAATGAGCGTCGAGAAGAGCACGTCGGGCATATACAATCACGCGAGCGGCCAATCCGAACCAAGTATATGGCGATCGACCTCTACTGGGGCAGCGGGAGCCCCTTCTCCTGGCGGGTGCTCCTCGCACTCGAGTACAAGCACCTGCCGTACACCAGCCACGTGCTGCAGTTCTCCAAACAGGAGCACAAGTCGCCGCAGATTCTTGCGCTCAACTTTCGCGGACGGGTCCCGATACTGAAGGACGGTGACTACGTCGTGTTCGAGTCGCTCGCGGTGCTCTACTACCTCGACCTGAAGTATCCCGCCCCGCCGATCTTCGGCCGCACCGCCGAGGAGGCGGGCGTGATCATGCGCGTGATCTGCGAGTACCAGTCGTACGCGGAGGAGCACGTGATGAAGCTCGTGCGCGCGTTCTTCACGGCCCAGTCCAGCATTCGGCCCGAGGAGCTCGCGAGCTCGATGCATGTGGTCGCGAGCGAGGCGCGCTCGATCGAGGCGCGCCTCGCGCGCTCGGACTGGGTCGTCGGGGATAGCTTCTCCGCCGCCGACATCGTCATCTTCCCCGCCCTCAAGCTTCTGCTGCGCGCGCTCGCCAAGCCCGAGGCACGCGAGCTCTCCGCGCGCTTCCTGCCGCTCTCGGCCAATTATCCGGCGCTGGAGCGCTGGATCACGCGCATCGAGCAGCTCCCAGGGTACGATCGCACATTCCCGCCGCACTGGCGCTGAGGGCCTCGCGGGGCCATCAGCGCCGGCTCCTCGTTGCGGCGACAAGGCTGGAGTAGATTCCGAGTCATTCATCATGGCGAACGACAAGACCTATATCGACTTTCCCGGACGCATCGTCCTCATCGGCTTCGGCAGCATCGGACAGGGCGTGCTGCCGCTCATCCTGCGACACATCGGCATCTCGCCGGACCGGCTGACCATCGTCACCGCGCACGACGCCGGGGCGGCCGAGGCCGCGCAGTACGGCGTCCGCTTCGTGAAGGAGCCGCTGACACGCGAGAACCATCGGCGCGTGCTCTCGCCGCTCGTCGGTCGCGGCGACTTCGTTCTCAACGTCTCGGTGGAGGTCTCGAGCATCGCGCTCATCCGTTTCTGCTGGGACAAGGGCGCGATGTACCTCGACACGTGCATCGAGCCGTGGCCGGGCGGCTATACCGACCCCACGGTTCCCGTCGGGCGACGCACGAACTACGCACTGCGCGAGGAGGCCCTCGCCTTGAGACCGGGCAATGCCCGCGCGCCGACCGCCGTGATCACGCACGGCGCGAATCCCGGCCTCGTATCGCACTTCGTCAAGCAGGGCCTTCTCAATCTCGCAGCCGACATCGGGATCGAGGCGGGCAATCCCGCGAGTCGTGCGGATTGGGGCGAGCTTGCACGCCGCCTCGGCGTGAAGGCGATCCACATCGCCGAGCGCGACAGCCAGATCTCGAGCGTGCCGAAGGAGCGGGGCGAGTTCGTCAATACCTGGTCGATCGACGGCTTCGTGAGCGAGGGCTCACAGCCCGCGGAGCTCGGCTGGGGCACACACGAGCGCAACTTTCCGCGGGACGGCAAGCGCCACGACTCGGGCTCGCAGTGCGCGATCTATCTTACCCAGCCGGGGGCGGCAACCCGAGTGCGCACCTGGACGCCGCTCGCGGGCCCGTTCCAGGGCTTTTGCGTCACGCACGGGGAGTCGATCTCCATCTCGGATTATCTGACCGTGCGGGAAGGTCCGCAGGTCGTGTACCGGCCGACGGTCCACTACGCCTATCATCCGTGCGATGCGGCGATCGTGTCGCTGCACGAGCTCGCCGGTCGCAATTTCGTCCAGCAGGAGCGCCAGCGCATCCTGATGGAGGACATCACGACGGGCATCGATGAGCTCGGCGTGCTGCTCGCCGGCCATCGGCGCAATGCCTACTGGTACGGCTCGCAGCTTTCCATCGAGGAGGCGCGGCGGCTCGCCCCGCACAACAACGCGACGAGCCTGCAGGTGACCGTCGCCTGTCTCGCCGGAATGATCTGGGCCATGGAGAATCCCAACTGCGGGGTCGTCGAGCCGGACGAGATGGATTTCCGGCGCAACCTCGAGATCTGCAGGCCCTATCTCGGGCCCGTGGTCGGGGCCTACACGGAGTGGACGCCGCTGCAGGATCGCGGGCGGCTTTTCCCCGAGGACATCGACGCGAGCGATCCCTGGCAGTTCCGCAACGTACGGGTGATCTGGTAGCCCTTTGCGCGCCGCCGGATCAAACGGCGGGAGGCGGCTCGTAAGCAATCGCGACGATCGTGAAGGTGCTCGCCCCACCAGGCAGCTCCACTGTCACCTCGTCGTCGATCGCTTTGCGTAGCAGCGCGCGTCCGAGAGGCGAGTCCATGCTGATGTGATCGCGCGCCATGTCGATCTCGTCCGGTCCGACGATGCGATGGCACGCGATGTTCCCGGCCTCGCTCTCGAGCGTGACCCACGCGCCAAAGTAGATGCGCGAGCGGTCGGAGGGCGCCTGCTCGACGATCACCATGCCCTCGAGCCGCTTGCGCAGAAACCGGACACGCCGGTCTATCTCGCGCAGGCGGCGCTTGCCGTAGGTGTACTCCGCATTCTCAGACCGGTCGCCCTGCGCCGCCGCCTCGGCGACGGCCTGGGTCACCCGCGGCCGCTCGAGGCGCCAGAGCTCATCGAGCTCCGCGCGCAGCCG
>DASXNC010000535.1:0-6424 GCA_036495325.1 Steroidobacteraceae bacterium | reverse complement strand
TAGAGACCGATTGACATCAGAGTCATCGTTTGTGCGATCCGCAGCCCCTCGCCGAGGCACCAGCGGAGCAGCGCCGCATTGCGGGTCGGCACGAGAAATCCAGGACCCACGAACGACTCTGCGGAGGCGATGAGGGCGGCGAGATCATCGTTTGTCTCGGCGACCGCGTGGCCGCCGAATCCGATGGATGTCGTGTAGCCCGTCACTCGGCGAGAGCGCTCGACCACTCGGGCGGTGCCCTGCGCGATGGCGTCCGTGAGCTCACCGCCGCGGTCGTGGCCGTGCACGCGCACAGAGAGCTCGTTGCACGCCGCGAGATCGCTCGGGGCCGCGGCTCGCACGTGATACCCGGGCGGGACCTTGCCGATCGCGTGCCCCTGAATCACGGCAAGCTGCTCGCGCGGTTGGAATCCGAGCTTCAGATACAGCGCGAGCGAGCGGTTGTGATAGCCCGCTTGCACGAGGCGGATTCCTGCGAATCCTTGCTCCTCCGAGCGGCGCATCACCGCTTCCATGAGGGCGCGGCCGGCGCCGTCGTTCTGGACGGCCGGGTCGATCGTGATCGGCCCGATGCCGCTCACCGGGTTCCGTTCGTCGAGGAAGTTGCTGCCGACGATCTTGCCGTTCATCTCGGCCACGAGGCCGTAGATGCTTTCGTGACCGAGGAACCAGGCCAGCATGCCGGAGGCCGTCTCGGCGTTCGGGAAATCCGGGGGGAAGTTGTGTGCTTCCGCGATCGCCTTGAAAGCGCGATAGCAGATGTCGCCGGCCGCGGACGCGTCGGCGGGCTGTGCTTTTCGCAGGTGGAACGTCATCGTTGGGCTCCCCCGGATTCGAGCTCGAGTCGAGGAAATAGTACTCCCGTGGCGCCTGGGGCATGATGGTAGGACGATGGTCCGCATCCTCGACATCCTCGCGCGTGTGCCGGTCATGCCGGTTTTGGTAGTCGACGATGCGCGGCAGGCGGCACCGCTCGCGCGAGCGCTCGTCGCGGGCGGCCTCGACGTTCTCGAGGTGACACTGCGCACGCCCACGGCGCTGCGGGCTTTGGAGGCGATGCGTGCGGCGGTGCCCGATGCGACGATCGGCGCGGGCACGGTGACTGGGCCGGAGGACTTTCGTGATGCCGTTGCGGCGGGTGCGCAGTTCGCTGTCACGCCGGGGTACAGCCCGGCGCTCGGTGAGGCTGCGGCTCGGGCCGGCGTCGCGGTGCTCCCGGGGGTCATGACACCGTCGGAGATTCTTGCCGCGCGCGCGGCCGGGTATGACGCGCTCAAATTCTTTCCGGCAGAACCTGCCGGGGGCACCGCGATGCTGCGGGCATTTGCAGGACCGTTTGCGGAGGTGAAATTCTGTCCGACCGGCGGAATCACTCGCGAACGCGCGCCGCAGTATCTCGAGCTGAGCAACGTGGTATGCGTCGGCGGATCATGGCTCGCGCCACGGGAGCTCCTGGAGCGCGGGGAGTGGGTTGCGATCGAGCAGCTCGCGCGCGAGGCCGTCGCGCTGCCCCGGCGGGGCGAGGCGGATCGCAGTCGGGGCCCGGCGGGTCGGAAGGCACTTTAATTGCTAGACCGCCAAGCCGGGTTCTAGGAACAAGAGCACCACGAGGAGATGAACATGGCCGACATCCTGTCTGGCGGATCGAATGGAGAGCAGGCTCGGGTTGAAACACAGAGAGCGGGCGAGCACCTCAAATCCGCTGGCCGCGCGGCGGCCGATGCCGGCCGTGCGGCGAGCGACACGCTCCGCGACAATGCCTCAGCCGCCGCCGAGACGGCTCGCAGCCGCTATCGCGACGCGAGCGAGTGGGCGCAATCGCGCTTCCACGATTTGCAGGGTCGAGTCGAAGAGCGGCCGCAGACGGCAGCTTTGTGGGCGCTCGGCATCGGAGTCGTGACGGGGTTCCTGCTCGGCTCGCTGCTCCGCGGGGGCCATGATTAAGTAGCCTGGAGCGACAGTTTCGACCCAAGCGTGACCGGCTCAATCGCCCTGCGCGGAGCGCCGGATCTACGCCTGAGCAGTCCGAGCTCCAGCTATGACGATTCGGTGACACATTCCGGGCGCGGGCGTGGTCTGCTCGCGCCATGGTTCGCATCGGGATCGTCGGCGTGTCATACCGCCACGCGACCGCGGCGGATGTGGCACGTTTTGCCTTTGCAAAGGCAGAGCTCGCGTCCCGTTTGCCCGAGCTGCGCGCGGCGCTCGGCGGCGCCGAAGTCCTCTATCTCGCTACCTGTAACCGCGTCGAGGTGATCTTCGTCCGGCCCGACGGGCCGGCGGCCGACCTGCGTCCGCAGGTCTTCAAAGCTTTGCTCGGGCGCGAGCCGCGTAACGGTGAAGCCGTCGCGGCCCTTCGCGCCTGGACGGGCGAGGCGGCGATCGAGCACCTCTTTCTCGTCGCGTGCGGACTCGATTCCGCGCAGACGGGGGAGCAGGAAATCTATGTGCAGCTGCGTGCCGCCTGGCAGAGCGCGCGCGAGGCGGGGACGACCGGACCGCTGCTCGATCGGATGGTGAGCGAGGCGCTCGGGATGGCGCGCGATGCGCACCGGCTCGAGTCGCACCATGCACCGTCGCTCGCCGACCTCGCGGCCGAGCGGGTCGCGGCGCATGCCGCGGGCACGGTTGCAGGAACGGCGGCGGGCTTGGCTGCAGGCGCGTTGCAGAGAGCGGTCGGCGGCGAGAGTCGGCGCGTCGCGGCCGAGCGGGTCGGGGGGCGCCACGGCTACGTCGCGCTCGTCGGCGTGTCACCGATGACGCGGCGCTGCGGCGCTCGCCTCGCTGAGCGCGGGCTGCCTTTGCTGGTCGTCAACCGTACGATCGATACGGCAGAGGAGCTCGCGGAGAGTCTCGCGGGCGGCGTGGGTGCTGCTGGCGTCGCCGAGCCGGCTGGTGGGGCCGGTGCCGCGGGTGCTGTGGGTCTGGGCGGCGCGCGCGCCATCTCGCTCGAGAGCTTTCGCCGCGAGCCGCCGCCGGGGTGCGCGGCGCTCGTGTGTGCGACGGGCGCGTCCGAACCGGTGCTCGATCGGGCGGCGCTCGATCGCCTGGCCGGGGGATCTCGCGGCGCGCCGACGCGGCGACCGCTCATCCTCGATCTTGGTCTGCCGCCGAATGTCGATCCGGAGGTGGCGCGGGCCGTGGGGCTCGAGCGGCTCGGCATGGACGATCTGGTGAGCGCGGCGCGCGAGGAGCGCATCGCCCATTTGCTTCGGCTCGCTCCCGTGCGCGCTGCGATCGACGAGCGGCTCGGCCGGCTGCGCAGTGAGCTTGCGGCGCGCGCGATCGGGCCGCAGCTCGCGCAGCTTCGGGAGGAGTTCGAGCGCATTGCAGCAGCGGAGGTCGAACGGCTGCTGAAGGGCGATTTGAGCGATCTCGATGAGGCGCAGCGTGCGAGGCTCACCGAGTGGGCGGGGATGCTTGCGCATCGCCTCGCCCATCTGCCCTTGAGCGGAATGCGCGCCGCAGCGGAGCATGCGAGCTCGGAGGCGACGGAGGCGTTCTTTCGCGAGGCGCGCCTTAAGCGCAGGATTGACCCTCCATGACGCGGTCGAGCGGCAAATCCGACGAGCTTTTCGAGCGCGCGCGGCGCGTGATTCCGGGGGGCGTGAGCTCACCCGTGCGTGCATTCCGTGCGGTTGGCGGCACTCCGCTTTTCATGGACCGGGGCGAAGGCCCGTACATTGTCGATGCCGACGGCAACCGGTATCTCGATCTCGTCGGCTCGTGGGGACCGCTGATTCTCGGCCACGCGCACCCAGACGTGGTGCGTGCCGTGACGAAGGCGTGCGGGCGCGGAATGTCTTTCGGGGCGCCGTGCGCGGGGGAGGTCGAGCTCGCGGAGCGCATCGTGCGCGCCTATCCGGGGCTTGAGCAGGTGCGCTTCGTCTCCTCGGGCACCGAGGCGGTGATGAGCGCGATCCGGGTCGCTCGCGCAGCGACCGCGCGCGACCTCATCGTGAAGTTCTCAGGCTGCTATCACGGCCATGCGGATCATCTGCTGGTTGCGGCGGGTTCGGGCTTGGCGACTTTCGGTCGGCCGTCCTCGGCCGGTGTGCCGGAGGCCTTCGTCTCGGCAACGCGCGTGCTGCCGCTCGATGATGAGGCTGCGGCGAGGGCATTGTTTGAGAAGGAGGGCGGCGCGCTCGCCGCCGTCATCATCGAGCCGGTGCCGGCGAATCATGGCCTGCTGCTGCAGCGGCGGGCGTTTCTCGAGATGCTGCGCACCGAGACCCGGCGGCACGGGGCGATTCTGATTTTCGATGAGGTCATCTCGGGGTTCCGCATCGCGCGCGGGGGCGCGGCGGAGCATCTCGGCATCGTTCCCGACATGGCGACGTTCGGAAAGGTGATTGGCGGGGGCATGCCGGTGGGCGCGTTTGGCGGGTTGCGCACTGTGATGAGCCGGCTCGCGCCGGACGGCGATGCGTACCAGGCGGGCACGCTTTCGGGAAATCCGGTCGCGATGGCATCTGGAATCGCCACGCTCGACGTGCTCGAGCGCGAGCAGGGATGGAAACGGCTCGAGGCACTCGGCGCGGCACTCGAGCGCCGGCTCGCGCCGATCATCGCTGGTGCTCGCCCACCGCTGCGGTTCGTGCGGCTCGGGTCGCTGTTCTGGCTGTATTTGGGTCCCGGTGGTGAGGCGCCGCGCGCCGCGACGGCTTTGCCGACCGAGGCAATGCTGCGGTTCGCGAAGCTTTTTCACGCCATGCTCGATCGCGGCGTCTATCTGCCGCCGTCGCCGTACGAGGTGTGTTTTCTCTCGCTCGCGCATCGCGAGGAGCACGTCGAGCACTTCGCCGCGGCGCTCGAATCGGCGCTCGAGGCGGTGGACTCGGGGCGCGAGAGGCCTGCCGACTCGCCTGCCGGATCGGCGCCCGGCGGATGAGGCCCGTGCGATGAAGGCCACGCGACTGTTCCAGCTCACGGCGCTGCTGCTCGTTTTGATCTCGGTGCTGACGGTCTGCTGGTGGCTGTTCGACCAGCAGCACTACATCGCGGAGCGCATGCGCGAGGCGGGGCAGCTCCACAGCGAGCAGCTCGAAGCAGCCAACGCGCTACTCGCCGCGGGTGTACCTGCGGAGCGCGTCGAGCAGCTGCTGCCGGATCTCACGATCCGCGGGGACAAAGCGTCGCTTTCCGCATCGGTGGATACGCGGCTCGCCGCCGAGCGGCGTCGCCGCATCAATCAATATCTCTGGGAGGGCGGGTTCTTCCTGCTCGCGCTCTGCGCGTGCATCGCCGTAATCTGGAGGGCTCTGCATGCCGAGGCACAGGTGATGAAGGAGCAGGACAGCTTCCTCGCGCTCGTCTCGCATCAGTTCAAGACGCCTCTTGCGAGCCTGCAGCTCTCGTTGGAGACCATGACGCTGCGCACGCTCACGCCCGAGCAGATGCGCACGCTCACCGATCGCATGCTTTCGGACCTCACGCGCATGGAGACGATGGTCTCGCGCATCCTCGACAGCGTTCGCCTGTCGCGCGGCCGTGTCGATCTGAAGCGCGTGGCCGTGCCGCTCGCGAGCGCCGTGGGGCGGGTGGTCGGGCAGTTCGAGGAGCGTGCGAGCAAGAACAAAATCGAGCTCGAGGCCAGCATTCCGCAGGAGCTGCAGGTGCTCGCCGATCCGCTCGCGGTGGACGTCGTCATCCGCAACCTCATCGAAAATGCGCTCAACGCGGTGACTCCGATGGGGGGCGGGGAAATCGCCGTCACGTCGCGCCGTGTGGGCGCGGACATCGAGCTCACCGTGCGCGACAGCGGCGTCGGATTCGAGCCGGCGGACGAGGGGCGCCTGTTCGAGAAGTTCTCCCGGCTCGAGTCGGGCGCGGGCGCGGGCTATTACGGCACGGGGCTCGGACTCTACATCGTGAAGCGTCTGATGCAGCTCGCGGGCGGACGCGTCGCGGCGTACAGCAAAGGACTCGGCTGCGGCGCGGAATTCCGGGTCTCGTGGCCTGCGGCGGAGGTCGCGTGAGCGCGCCGAGCCATCGAGTCCTCGTCGTCGAGGATGATCCGCTGCTCGCCGCCGGGCTCGCAGAGAATCTGCGCGCCGAAGGCTTCGATGTCGATATGGTGCACGACGGCAATCGCGCCGTGGACTGGTTCGAGCGCTCGAGCTGCGATCTGATCGTGCTCGACGTGATGCTGCCGGGCCGCGATGGCTTCGAGGTGTGCCGCGCGCTGCGGGCGCGGGGAACGATGACTCCCGTGCTGTTTCTCACCGCGCGCGGCGATCCGGCCGACCGAGTTCGCGGGCTCGAGGCGGGCGGCGACGACTATCTCGCGAAGCCGTTTCATCTCCAGGAGTTCCTGCTGCGCGTGCGCGCGATTCTGCGGAGATGGGACTGGTACAAGGCGAGCACCGCGCCCACGGCGGCCGCGACGCTGCGGTTCAGCGGGAACGAGGTGGACTTCCACGCT
>DASXNC010000534.1:0-2236 GCA_036495325.1 Steroidobacteraceae bacterium | reverse complement strand
CTAGTCGCGCGGTGCATTGATCATTTAGTACGCATAATGGTACTAGACGAGGAAGGCGGGGGTGGGGAGGACCTGACCGAACCGGCACGTCACCGAATCGGCAGCACGTGCAGCCGCGCGACCGAGCGCAGGGCGAAGCTCGAATGCACGCGCGCGACGTGCGGCAGTCGCGTCAGTTGCCGGCTGTGCACGCGCTCGAAGTCGGCGGTATCGGCGACGACCACACGCAGCAGATAGTCGAAATCGCCCGTCATCAGATAGCACTCCATCACTTCCGGGATGCGACGCACCGCCTCCTCGAACGTCTGCAGGTCCGTCTGGTCCTGCCTGTCGAGCGTGATGCTGACGAAGACGTTCACCGGCAGACCCGCCTTGACCTGATCGATTCGCGCGCCGTACCCGGCGATGAGCCCCGATGTCTCGAGGGCCCGCACCCGACGCAAGCAGGCGGATTCGGACAGGCTCACCTTCTCCGCGAGCGCAGCGTTCGTGATTCGGGCATCGCGCTGCAGTGCCTCGAGGATGAGGCGATCGACGCGGTCGAGAGTCATAAGGATGTCGTGCGTTAGCTGCGTAGCCTATCGCTTTCGGCATAATCTGCCATATTTATCGTTACAAGCGCAATAAAATGCGAATAACGAAGCTACGTAAGCTGGGATTGGCAGCTTCTGCCCTCTCTCGCGCGATAAGCTTCCTCCAGCAAACTCATTCTTCCCGGAGCTGCCATGCGAATCGGAGTGCCGCGCGAGATCAAGGTCCACGAGTATCGGGTCGGGCTGGTGCCGGCCGGTGTACGCGAGCTCGTTGCCGCTGGGCACGAGGTTCTCATCGAGACGCACGCGGGGGAGGGCGTCGGTCTGCTCGACCTGCAGTACGAGGCGGCTGGCGCGAGAATCGTCCGCTCGGCGGCGGAGGTGTTCCGCTCCGCCGATCTCATCGTCAAGGTCAAGGAGCCGCAGCTCGCCGAATGCCGGATGCTGCGGCCCGGACAGATGCTTTTCACGTATCTGCACCTTGCCGCGGACCCGGCGCAGGCGCAGGCGCTCATGGAATCGGGCGCGACGGCGATCGCTTACGAGACAGTGACCGCCGCCGACGGGTCGCTACCGCTTCTCACGCCCATGAGCGAGGTGGCGGGGCGGATGTCGATCCAGGTGGCCGCGAGCTCCTTGCAGAAGGCAAACGGCGGCAGCGGCATGCTGCTCGGCGGCGTACCGGGTGTGCCGCCCTGCAGAGTCGTCGTGCTCGGCGGCGGTGTCGCCGGCACGCAGGCGATCGAGATGGCGGTCGGACTTCAGGCCGATGTGACCGTGATCGACCGTTCGGTCAAGCGGCTGCGCGAACTGGCCGCGCAATTCGGCAGCCGGTTGAAGACGCAGTACTCGACGGTCGATGCCGTGGAGCAGTCCGTGTGCGAAGCCGACGTCGTGATCGGCGCCGTCCTCATTCCCGGCGCGCACGCGCCGCGGCTCGTCACTCGCGCGATGGTCGAGCAGATGAAGCCGCTCTCGGTGATTGTCGATATCTCGATCGACCAGGGCGGGTGCATCGAGACGAGCCGGCCGACAACACATGCCGCGCCGACGTACGTGGTGGACGGCGTCATTCACTATTGCGTGACGAATATGCCCGGCGCCGTGCCGCGCACCTCGACCTACGCGCTCACCAACGCGACGCTGCCCTTCGTCCGCGAGCTCGCCGACTATGGCTGGCAGGCAGCATTCAAACGCGATCCGCATCTCGCGCGCGGGCTCAACGTGCACGATGGGGAGATTCGCCACGAGGCGGTCGCGCGGGCGCTGGAAGGCGCATTCGCGCACTGAGCGGCGTCTCGCTTAAGATTTGCGTACCGTCCTGTTTCATCGCGGAGAGTCTATGGAACTGCGTGCGTGTGCGCGGGGGTTTTCCTGTCTCATCGTCTCAGCTGCCATCACTGCTGCGATCTGCAGTGTTGCGGCCAGCGCCGCATCCGCGTCGGCGCCGGACGAGGGTCAGACCGCATCGATGCTCGGCTACACCGCCCAGGACGCCGCCCAGGAGCGCAGCCTCGAGCAGCGGTTCGATGCCGATCTGCACGCGAGCGATCTTCGCGATTGGATGAAGCGCTTGTCCTCAGAGCCGAACCAGGTCGGCTCGCCCCATGATGCCGAGAATGCACGAACGATCGAACGGATGCTCTCTTCCTGGGGTTGGGACACGCACATCGAGACGTTCTACGTGCTCTATCCCACGCCGA
>DASXNC010000533.1:0-2223 GCA_036495325.1 Steroidobacteraceae bacterium | reverse complement strand
TGGGACCGTGCCCCTCGCGATGCGACCTCGGCCGGCGTGCCCTGCGCGACGATGCGGCCGCCGCCATCGCCCGCCTCGGGTCCCATGTCGATGATCCAGTCGGCTTCGGCCATCACGTCGAGGTTGTGCTCCACGACGACCGCCGTGTTGCCGGCCTCGATCAGGCGGTGGAGTACCGCGACGAGCTTCTCCACGTCGGCCATGTGCAACCCCACGGTCGGCTCGTCTAGTACGTACAGCGTGTGCTTCGGCTGCTGCCTCGGCCCGAGGCGGCCCGGACCGCGCACCTTCGCAAGCTCCGTGACGAGCTTGATGCGCTGCGCCTCTCCGCCCGAGAGCGTCGGGCTCTGCTGCCCGAGCGTCAGATAGCCGAGGCCCACGTCCTGCAGCAGCTTCAGCGCGTGATGCACGCGCGCGTGTGGCCGAAAGACTTCGATTGCGTCATCGACGCTCATCCCGAGCACATCGCCGATGCTCCGGTCCTGCCACAGGACCGAAAGGGTCTCGCTGCTGAAGCGGCGGCCGCCGCACACATCGCAGACGACCTTCACATCGGGCAGGAAGCTCATCTCGATGGTCTTCACGCCCTGGCCCTCGCAGGCCTCGCAGCGGCCACCGGCCGTATTGAAGGAGAAGCGGCTCGCCGTGTATCCGCGGATGCGCGCCTCGGTCGTGCCGGCGTAGAGCGCGCGGATATCGTCCCAGAAGCCCACGTACGTCGCGGGGCAAGACCGCGGCGTCTTGCCGATTGGCGTCTGATCGACTTCGAGGACGCGGTCGATGAGCTCCGTGCCGTGCACGGCGCGGCAACCGATGAGGGGCGGCCGCCCGGCGCGTGCCGGTGCGCGTTTGAGGCCCCGCGCCGCAGGGTCGCTCGAGCTGCCGTTGCGGCCGTTACCGTTCCGCGCTTCACCCGAGGCGACGAGGAGCCGGCGCAAATTCGTGTAGAGCACATCGCGCGCCACGGTCGACTTGCCCGAGCCGGAGACCCCCGTCACGACGACCAGACGCCCGAGCGGAACGCGCACGTCGATGCCTCGGATGTTGTGCAGCTTGACGGCCTCGAGCTCGAGGGCGGGCGAGAGCGCGCTGGTCGCTCGGCGCGGCTGCGCTGGATGCTCGAGCGGCGCTTTCAAATATCGCCCGGTCGTCGAACGCGGATTGCGGACGAGATCCTCGACAGTTCCGGAGCCGACGAGCTCCCCGCCCCGCACTCCAGCCCCCGGCCCGAGGTCGAGCAGATGATCGGCGCGGCGGATCGTCTCCTCGTCGTGCTCGACGACGACCAGCGTGTTGCGGTGGGAGGCGAGCTCACCGAGCGCATCGAGCAGCACGCGGTTGTCGCGCGGGTGCAGACCGATGGTCGGCTCGTCGAGCACGTAGCAGACGCCCTGCAGGTTCGAGCCGAGCTGCGCGGCTAAACGGATGCGCTGCGCTTCGCCGCCGGAGAGCGTCGGGGCGGCGCGATCCAGCGTCAGATACCCGAGGCCGACGCGCATCAGGAATCCGAGCCGGGAGCGCAGCTCCGCGAGCAGGTCGCGCGCGATCTCCCGCTCGCGCGGCTCGAGCCGCAGCCGGGTAAGGAACTCCGCGCACTCGCCGACGGAGAGCGCTGCGAGCTCGGAAATCGCCTGGTCGCGGAAGCGCACGTGAAGCGCGACGGGATTCAGACGCTGTCCGCCGCAGGCGGTGCACGGGGTGGGCTCACCCTCGTACCACTCGTTCCAGAAGATCTCCTCACCGGTCTGCTCCTCCGAGAAGCCCGCCATCTCGAGTCCGGTGCCGAAGCAGCTCTCGCACCAACCATGTTTGGAGTTGAACGAGAACAGCCGCGGGTCAAGCTCGGCGAAACTGCGCCCGCAGGAGGGGCACGCGCGTTTCGTCGAGACGATCACGGTGTCGGCGGAGCCGCCGTTCCGTGAATTGGCACGGCGGCCGCGGCGTTGGGCCGCAGGAGCTTTCGCGCGAGTGCTCGTCGAGACGCTCGGGGGCGCTTCGGGCGCTGCGTTCGCCGGCAGCACGCTCACGAGTCCCTTGCCGTAATCGAGCGCGCGCGCGAGCGCCTCGTGCAGTGTGCCGTCGTTGCGCGCACTCACTTCGAGCGTATCCACGGGAAGCTCGATCGTGTGCTCCTTGAACCGGTTGAGCCGCGGCCAGCGCGCAGTCGGCAGCAGCGTGCCGTCGACGCGCAGCTCCTTGTAGCCCTTCTTCGCGGCCCATTTG
>DASXNC010000532.1:0-7228 GCA_036495325.1 Steroidobacteraceae bacterium | reverse complement strand
GTGCGGCGCGGCGCATGCCCGCTCTCGCGGAACGTCTCGCGCGGCGAGCGCCGGCGTCCTGGCGTGCGATGGTGAGGCTCGCCGCCTACGACGCTCCGCCGCGTGAGGCACCGGAGAGCCGCGCCGGCTCAGTGTCGCAGCCGCGAGGACGCGTCGCCTTGCTCGCAGGCTGCGCGCAATCCGTGCTCACGCCTCGCACCCAGGCCGCATGCGTGAGGCTCATCGAACGCGCCGGCTTCGAGGCAGTCGTCATCGACGGCTGCTGCGGCGCGCTCGTCCACCATCTCGGACGCGCGGCCGAGATGCAGGCATCCGCGGCGGTGCTCCTCGCACGCATCGCCGCCGAGCGCCGCCGCGGCGGCCTCTCGGCGGTGATCGTCGATGCCTCCGGATGCGGCACGCACCTCAAGGATTTCGGGCATCTGTTCCGGGACGATCCCTCACTCGCCGAGGCCGCGCGCGAGCTGAGCGGGCTCACGCGCGACATCACGGAGTGGCTCGATGAGCTCGAGCGTGTCCAGCCCGAGACATCATTCCGGACCATCGCGCCTCGCGGAGTCACGGTCGCGTATCACTCCGCGTGCTCAATGCAGCACGGCCAGCGCCTCGATCCCATTCCACGGAAGCTGCTCGAACGCGCCGGATTCGATGTGCGCGAGATACCCGAGGGACATCTCTGCTGCGGCTCGGCGGGTACTTACAACATCCTGCAGCCGCAGCTCGCCGCGGAGCTGCGCGAGCGCAAGCTCGCGAACATCCGCGGCACCGGCGCGCCGCTCGTTGCGACGGGCAACGTCGGCTGCATCGTGCAGCTCGCCGGGGCGGGCATTCCCGTCGTGCATACCGCGGAGCTGCTCGACTGGGCTGCAGGCGGACCGGCACCGATCTAGGCTTCGAGCTAACGGCGGATGTATCGGACGACGCCGTCCTCGCCGGTCGAGCGCGTGAGGCGGTTGCGGCGCGCGAGATACTCGAGATGGGCCAGCGCCTCCCCGAGCGCGAGCACGCGGTGGAATCCCTTGAGCTCGCGCCGATAGAGCACTCGCAACACCTCGACCGCCGAGCGCGGCGCCTCGCACGCGCCGACAAGCAGCTCGAGATGATTCTGATGATGCTTGCGCAGCTCGAGCGCCCGTGCGGGCAGGCCGCGGAAGGGCCGGCCGTGCGAGGGGAGGACGAGAGCATCGGGATCGAGCGCGCTGAGCCGCTCGAGCGATGCGAGGTAGGAGTCGAGCGGATCCGGGTCGGCGCCCCAACCGGTCAAGCTCACGTTCGGCGAGATGGCAGGCAGGACCTGATCGCCGGCGACCAGGATGCGGCCGGTGAGATCGTGGAGACAAAGGTGCCCCGCCGCATGGCCGTTCGTCTCGAGCCAGCGCCAAGTCCGTCCCGACCATTGCGTCTCCTCGCCGTCGCGGGGGTGATGCGCGACGTCCGGGACTCCGCTCACCGCGGCGCGATAGCGCTCGCCGGCGAGGCTCGGGCCGAGGAACTCCAGATCGGCGACTCCCTGCGCGCGATAAAAATCGCGGCGGCGGGCGATCTGCGCATCGGGAAGCGGCGTGCAGAGCTCGCGCATCTGCCGTTCGGTCGTGCGGGACGTCCACACCGGAACGCCATGACGGCTTTGCAACCACGCGGCAAGTCCAGCGTGATCGGGGTGCAGATGGGTAACCACGATGAGGCGCAAAGGCCGCTCTCGGAGGAGACTCTCCTCGAGGCGCTCCCACGCTTCCCGCGCCGCATCGCTCGCGAGGCCCGTATCAATCAGCACGAATCCGCCGTCGTGCTCGAGCAGCCACAGATTGATGTGATCGAGCTCCATGGGCAGTGGCATGCGGAGCCAGAGCACGCCGGAGGCGATGCGGGTGATCTCGCCGGGCGCCGGAGGCGCGATCTCGGCGTAGGTGAGAGGGGTCTCGGCGAGATCCGGTGGAGCGCTCACCAGCGTATTCTAGTTGACCATGGCGCCTGTCCCGCAAACGATGACCGCGATCGAGGTGCCCGAACCCGGTCCGCCGCGCGCGCTTCGGCCGACGAAGCGGCCCGTACCGGAATTGAAGCCCGAAGAAGTGCTGATCCGCGTCGTCGCGGCCGGCGTCAACCGCCCGGATGTGATGCAGCGCAAAGGCGCGTATCCGCCGCCGCCAGGGGTCACGGATATCCCAGGGCTGGAGGTTGCCGGCGAGATCGTCCGAGTCGGCCCGCACGCGGCCTCACGCTCGGTGGGCGAGCGCGTCTGCGCGCTCGTCGCCGGCGGAGGATATGCGGAGTTCGTCGCGGCACCGGCACCGCAGTGTCTGCCTATCCCGCCGCCCCTCTCGCTCATCGAGGCGGCCGCGATTCCGGAGACGTTCTTCACCGTATATCTCAACGTCTTCGAGCGTGCGGGACTTGCACCCGGCGAGAGCCTGCTCGTTCACGGCGGATCGAGCGGCATCGGTACGACGGCGATCCTGCTGGCAAGGGCTCATGGTGCGCGCGTGTTTGCGACGGCGGGCACACGGGCCAAATGCGACGCGTGCCTCGAGCTCGGCGCCGAGCGCGCGATCCTCTACCGGGAGGAGGATTTCGTCGAGGCGGTCAAAGAGGCGACCGGGGGCCGCGGCGTGGATGTGATCCTCGACATGGTGGCCGGCGATTATCTCGCCCGCGACGTCGCGGCGGCAGCTGTCGAGGGCCGCATCGCAGTGATAGCGCTGCTTGGCGGCGCGCGCGCCGAGATCGACCTGCGCCCGTTCCTCGTCAAGCGCCTGAAACTCTCCGCCTCTACACTCCGGCCTCAGTCGATCGAGAGGAAGGGACAAATTGCCCGCGAACTGCTGGCGCGCGTGTGGCCCTGGTTCGAATCCGGCCGACTGCGGGCACCGCCGATCCAGGCTCGATTTCCGCTAGCGGAGGCCTGGCGCGCCCACGAGCTGATGGAGGAGGGCAGTCACATCGGCAAGATCGTTCTGACCGTCGCGGCTGCCTGATCTCAGGAACGGGAGTTGCTGCGGTTGTACGTTTCGTGGCTGTCTTCAGTAGAGCGTGCCAACGCGCCGTGATCCGACTTACTGTCATGGGGAGCGAAGGGGGCATCGCGGTCGCCGCGAATACCTCTTTCTACCGCATCTATGGGGGCGCCGTGTGGACGCGCCCGGGCGATGAGCCGCTCGTGCGTTACGTTGACGGCGGCTGGCAGCATCTCGGCCTCCGCTGGGCCGGCATGCGCTTCGAGGGCAGTTGCCGCCTCGTGCTTGGCCCGCCGCGCGAGCCGGAACGCCTGTCGGGCGAACTGCCCGATTTCTCCGTTCACGACTGCATCCTCTCGACGGCCGGCATTCCTTTCGCGCTCTTCGTCCCGGAGCAGGACATGTGGCACGGCGTAGTGCCCGAGACCTGGTGGCATGCGTTCCGCATCGAGAGTGCGGAATTGCGCGACGGAACTCTCTGAGCCCATCGGCGAATCAGACTTCAGTCGTCCCCGCGCCTCCTCGTCAGACCTCTGCGCCGGCTGCCTGCAGTCGCTCGCGAACGCGCGCGAGTTCCTTCGCGAGCGCCTCGTGGGGCTCCCCGGTCAGATTCAAATCCCGAAGTGCCTCCCGGGCGCCCTCGTACGCCTGTCGCGCCCGATCGATATTGCGGCGCGCCATCCCGACTGGCGCGGCGAGCGCCGCATCGAGGTGCCAACGCGCCACGGTAAGTTGTGATCGCAGCCATGCAATGTCACGCTCGATCGTGTCCATCGCAATCTCCGATTTCTTGCATTTGATGAGAGGACAGTGCACGGCGCATGCCGCCATCGGCCTGTAAATTCGCGCATTTGGATCGGCCACAGCGCGGGTCCGGGTAAATTTGAGCGCCAGTTCGGGAAGGACTTGCCGCTCCTTCTGTGCCCTGGATCTCAAAGCACGCGGCGAGCTGGTGAAATTTGCACATCGAAAGCGGCACGGTGCAGTCGCCGCCCCCGCTTGCGATCGAGGCAACCGCGCCGCTCGCCCTGCGGCTGTGCGCTTTGCGCAACAGGGCGGTTTACCGTATCCTCCGCCCGCGCGAGTTGGCTTCAGTTGCTGATTCGGGAGATGCTTGGTGGACACCGCATGGCTTTACGGGCTCATCCCTTTGCCCTGGTGGGGCGATGTCCTCGTTGCTTTCGCGCTCGTCCAGCTTTTGTTTCTCGCAATCACCCTGTTCCTGCACCGCGAGCAAGCGCACGACGCGATCGAGCTTCATCCCGTGGTGCGCCACGTGTTCCGCTTCTGGCTGTGGTTCAGCTCGGGCACGGTGACGCGCCAATGGGTGGCCGTCCACCGCAAGCACCACGTCTTCGCAGATCGTGAAGGCGATCCGCACAGCCCGGTGCTGTTCGGACTGAGGCGAGTCCTCCTGCAGGGCTATGAGCTTTACGTCAGCTCCGCGCGGGACACCGTCCTGCAGGACCATTACGGGCGTGGCACGCCCGATGACTGGATAGAGCGGCGGCTCTACAGCCGCTATCCCTCCCTCGGCCTCCTATTTTTCATCGTCGCGGAGCTCGTCCTGTTCGGCGTGCCGGGCATCATCATGGTGGCCGCGCACATCGCCGCCCAGCCGTTCTGTGCCGCGGGCATCATCAACGGCGCAGGTCACGCGCTCGGGTACCGCAGCTTCGAGACCGATTCCGCTGCGACGAACATCATTCCCTGGGGGCTCTTCATCGCGGGTGAGGAGCTGCACAACAACCATCATGCCTTCCCGCGCTCGGCGCGCTTTGCCGTGCAGCGCTGGGAATTCGATCCCGGCTGGCTCTGGCTCCGCCTTCTCGCGAGCTTCAATCTCGTCCGCATCAAGTGCGTCGCGCCGCGTCCACCGCGCGTTGCCGCGCGCGAGCGCGTGGACGCCGCGGCCGTGCAGGACCTCTTCACGCACCGGATGCACGTGCTGCGCGACTACGCGCGCCGCGTCGTGCGCCCGGTGTGCCGCGACCTGGCGCGAGGCGTCGGGGCTCAGGCGGCATCCCGACTCTCGAAGCTCCTGGTGCGCCATCCGCAGATGCTCGGCGAGGAGGGGCGCCGCCGCCTCGAGGCCGCGCTCGATCAGCACGAGGCGCTGCGGGCGGTCGTGGAGTTTCGAGAGCGGCTGCAGCAACTGTGGAACGACGCCCATTCCAATCCCGGGACCGCCGTGGCGCAGCTCGGGGAGTGGTGCCGGGAGGCGGATGCGAGCGGCATTCGCGCGCTGTGCGAGTTCGCGCGACGCCTGCGCAGCTACGAGACAGCCTCTATTTGAGACCCAGCTCGAGTCGCACCCGCGACCCATCGACGACTCCGGTCGTCGCCGTATTGAGCACGTAAAGGCGTTTGGGGTCGACCTTGCCGGCGCCGAGGATGGCATCCTGGATCGCGCGAGCGCGGTGCCGGCCGAGCCTGTTGAGATCGTCGTCCGGGACCTTCATCCGCTCGAGGAGCGCCGCCTCGAGGGCGCCGATCCCAGGATCGAGGGCAGGCGGTGCTTCACCCTTCTTCGGCTTCTTGGCGCTGGCAACCGCCTGGGCTTCCGGGGGCAGAGGCGCATCCTTGCCGAGTTCTGAGCGGTACTCCGCGAGAAGGAGACGGAAGTGCTCGGCGGGATCGGTGAGAGGGTTGGCATCAGCGGACGTCGCGGCCGCGTCAGGGGAAGTCGCGGCTGCGCCGTGCCGGTGTTTGCCGCCTGATGTGGCTTGCTGTTTCGAAAGGTCGACGAGCCTCGCCTCGAGCATCGCCCGACTGAGAGCAGGTCGATCCAGGTTCGGCGCATACCCGCTCGGCACATCGAGCTCGAGGCTCGGACGCTCGGTGAGCGCCTTGCCAACTGCAGCGAGCCGGTCGCGACTCGCCGCATCGAGCTCCGCGCTTCCGGCGTCGAAATCGACGTACTTCATCTGCTCACCGTGGCCGCCGAAGAGACCGCCGAGAAGCTTGAAGGGCGCCGCCGCGGCTTTCTCGATGACGTTGACCACGACCTTCCAGATGAGCGGGCCCAACCGGAACTTCGGATCGTTCAGGCTCCCGGTCACGGGGAGTCCCAGGTCGATCACACCGTTCTTATCCCTGAGCAATGCGACGGCGAGCTTCAAGGGCAGTTTCACCGCATCCTTACTGTCGACCTTCTCCCCGAGCTGCAGCTGATCGATCACGATGTGGTGATCCGCAGTGAGTTTGCCGTTGTCGATGTGGTATTTGATATCGGCGGAGATCTTGCCCTTCTCGATCTTGTAGCCTGCGAAGCGCGCCGAATAAGGTGTCGCGCTCGTGAGCTCGACACCCTTGAAGCTCATCGTCATGTCGGTGTAGACGATCGCCGCGAGCAGGTTCACCTCCCCGGCGAGGTGAAACGGCGCGTACTGGTCAACCTTCCCGTCGAGCTCGACCTTCGCGCGCGACCGTGGGTTCGAGGACATGCCGGAAATCGAGCCCGCGAGGCTCTGGATCGCGAGCGAGAAGTGCGGCTCGATCCAAAGGTCCGTGTAGTGTGCCGAGCCGTTCGTGATTACGATTTTGCCGATCGAAACCGGGATCGAATACGCCGAGCCCTCGCCGGCGACATCGCCCGCCGCAGGCGGCGGCTGGGACGCCGCGGGCGAAACCGGATTCGGAACCGGATTCGGAGCGGGAGCGGACTCACGCGCCGGCGCATCGCCGGCCGTCGCATCCTGGCTCGCAGCGGTAGCGGCGGCGGCGTGCGGCGTGAACGCCTCGGCGATGTTGAGCTTGCGGTCCGATGCGACGATCACGCGCGCGTAGGGGGCACGGGCGACGATGGCGCGGATTGCGAGCCGCGCGGGCTCGGAGCGGTAGTCCAAGCCCTCGATGCTCAAACGATCCCATTTCACGAAGTCGCGTCCCAGGCGGTCATCGACCGTCCGCAGTTTCGCGACGCCGATGTTCCCGGCGACGGTCAGGACGCCGTCCGCGGACCGCGCGACCTCGAGCTTCGTATCGAACAGACCCGCTGTGAGACGCACGGAAGAGCGCTGCGCGATGTAGGGCTGCAAGGCCGTGAGATCGATATGCGCGACCTCGACTCGCATCTTTGCGGCGCCCGAATCAAGCGCATAGGTGCCGTTCGCCGCGATCCGCCCGGCCCCGTTGACCTTGGCGCTCGCAGAAAGATCGAGCGGCGCATCGCCGGGGTAGCGATAGCCGCCGACGTGCACCGCAACATCCCCGAGCTCGACACCTACCGTGGAGGGGACCGCTCGGTCCTCGACCTCGACCTTGAGGCCGGC
>DASXNC010000531.1:0-3605 GCA_036495325.1 Steroidobacteraceae bacterium | reverse complement strand
AGCCTGCTCGGCGTCGAGCCGGACGTTCCCGGACTCCTCGGCCTCTCGCGCGATTACTTGGTCGCGCAGCTCACGGCCTGGCGCATTGGCGCGCGTCGTGCGCGGGCGCCCGACTGCATGGCGGAAGTCGTGCATCGCCTGAGCCCCGCGGACGTTTACGCCGCGACGGCATGGCTCGCCTCCCAGCCCGTTCCGCCGGGCGAGCGGCCGGAGGCGGCGTTCGCAAACCCTCCGCCGCTCGAATGCGGGAGCCTTGCGCCGCCGAACAATGCGGCCGAGCCCGCAAGCGAATTGCCGCCAGTCAAGGAGGCGGACGTGGTGCAGCGGGGTCGCGAGCTCGTGACGCTCGGCGGCTGCTTCTCCTGCCACACGGCGATCGGCGGTGCGCCGTTTGCAGGGGGTCGGCCGATTCCGACGCCATTCGGCACGTTCTACTCGCCGAACATCACGCCGGACCTGCAAACCGGCATCGGGCACTGGAGCGCCGAGGATTTTTGGCGCGCGCTGCACGAGGGCGTCTCGCGCGACGGCAGATCGCTCTACCCGACCTTCCCTTACACGAACTACACGCGCGTCACGCGCACCGATGCGGATGCGATGTTCGTGTATTTGAAGAGCCTGCGCGCAGTCCCGCGCGCGAATCAGGCGCACGAGATCCGATTTCCCTACGACGTGCGCGCGCTGCTCGCCGGATGGCGACTGCTCTACTTCAAGCCGGGTGTCTATCGGCCGAACCCCGCGCGCAGCGCGGCGTGGAATCGGGGGGCGTATCTGGTGCAGGGCCTCGGCCACTGCAGCGCATGTCACGAGGCCCGCAATTCGCTTGGTGCAACGCGTTCCGGAAGCGAACCCGTCGGCGGCCTGGTGCTCGACTGGTACGCGCCTTCGCTTCGCAGTTCGAGCGAGGCAGGCGTGCAGGACTGGAGGCTCGAGGACATCGGTACGCTGCTGTCGACGGGAGTGGTCCGCGGCTCACAAGCCTCCGACCGGCATGCGGCAACGATGGGCCCGATGGGCGAAGTCATCCACGACAGCCTGCAGTTCGCCGATCCCGGCGATCTGCAGGCCATGGGCGTGTACCTGGGCTCGCTGCCGGATGAGACGCGCACCATACGACGGTTCGCCCCCGAGGCGCTCGCAGGAGTGCGCACCATCACGGAGCTCGGGCGAAAGGTCTACGCGGAGCAGTGCGTGCGCTGCCACGGGGACCACGGCGAAGGTCGCCTGCCGGCCGGGCCCCCGCTCGCCCGCAATCGCGTGGTGACAATGACGCAGGCCGCCGATCCGATCCGAATTCTGCTCTTCGGCGGGTATCCGCCGGGCACGCGCGGCAATCCGCGTCCTTTCGGGATGCCGCCGTTCTATCCGACGCTGAGCGATGATCAGCTCGCCGACGTGCTCACATACATCCGCACGTCGTGGGGCAACGATGCCTCGCCGGTGTTCACGGCGGAGTTCGCCGAGAATCGCGGCAGTCCCCTCTGGTAGCCGCTCAGTTGGCGAGCGGGTTCGGCCTCATCTGGAAGTGCACCACGATAGGCTTCGATCCCTTGCCTCCTTCCTTGTGCCAAGGCGTCCGGTCGCCTTCGGTCACCCACAATCCTCGGCCCTTCCAACCCGCTGCTGGATCATCGATGCGGCCCTCCATGCCTTTGGCGTAGAAGCCGAGCGGATAGGGAACGCGCAGCGTGACGAAACGGCCGCGCACGAGCGCGTGAACCCCGTCGGAGAGATTCCCGGTCGCGATCGGAACGTTCGTCCCGAGCCCGAGCGTGTCGTGCTGATCGACCCAGGTGTAATAGCTCGACTCGACGCTCTCGTCAGGCACGTCGCGGAAGCTGGGACCGGGGAGGCGGTAGAAGCGCCAGCCTTCCGGACACTGCTTTCCCGTTGCCTTGGGTCCGTTGAGTGGACCCTTGCAGAGCCGGCGATCGAAACGGCCGAGATGTCCGCTCGCAAGCGACACCCATACGACACCGTTGCGATCGATGTCCGCGCCCCGCACGCCGAATCCCGGCGGCGGGACCTCGTAGAGCTCCGAGAGCTTGGTGTGCGGATCGAAGCGGAGGATCGCGCCCGGATAGGCGAAAGCGACCGATCCCCATACCGAGCCGTCGGCCGGGTTTGGCATGACGGCGTAGAAGCTCGCCGAGATGCGCGTATCGAGCTTCGGGTTCGGCGGCTTGCCGGGCTCGGTCCACTCGTCCCGTTTGCCGTTGCCGTTCGTGTCGAGAACGAAGGGCGCCCAGCCCTGCGCCGCCTCGGCCGCTGCGGCCGGCCCCTTGGTCGCAACGAGCGCATCAAATTTCTTCGTGTCCAGCCAGCCGACGACATCGCGCGCGCCGCTCGTCCAGAGCGTGTCGTCGGCGTCCTCGGCAAATCGCAGATGATGTGTCCCGTAGCAGCTGTCGACGAAGGTGTAGCGCCCCGTCTTCGGCTCGTACACCGCGACTTGTCGATCGGAGCGATCGAGCGGGAAGTCCTCCGCGAAGGGCAGACTCGAGCCCTTGCGGCAGAATGCCGGATTGGTTGCCGCGCGGATGCGCGCCGTGTACCAGACCCGGCCCCGCTCATCGAGCATCGGATTGTGCGCGTTCGCGCGGCTCGACCAGATGCGCTCGTCGCCCCAATAAGGGGAGGGAGCCAGCACCGGAACGTCGTGCGTACTCGGCGTGTCGGCATCG
The DNA here is from genome assembly GCA_036495325.1 of Steroidobacteraceae bacterium. Lineage (GTDB taxonomy): Bacteria > Pseudomonadota > Gammaproteobacteria > Steroidobacterales > Steroidobacteraceae > JASHUC01. The sequence goes on along the minus strand of DASXNC010000531.1, from coordinate 921 downwards.
CGCACGGGCGCGTGGAATGTGCGCGCGACATTGTGGACGGGATCGAGCATCGGGAAGTTGTCCGTGCTCAGCTCCGGCGAGCCGTAGAGCGGACCGTAGCCATTGACGGTCGGCTGGCGCTGGTCGGTGCCCGAGAGGTCGTGCAGGTAGGTCGTCGGGCTCGCCCAGTCGCGCACGGTCGCGACGATGTTCCGCTCGAGACCGGCTGGACGTTGGGGCGTGGCGACCGGCAGCGCGCCCGCGGCGATTCGGTCCGTCCAGTCCGCGAGGTATTTGATCGGCACCCCGCCGAGCACGCCCTCCGCGAGGGCGACCATGTCGCGGCCGGCCTGGCCCGAGGAGATTCGGCGCACCCACGCCTCCCGTGAGGAGGGGAAGCTTCCGAGGTCCTTGGGCAGGGTGCGGGTGGCGAGGTTACCGAGCTGGTGGCAGCCGATGCAGCCCATGTTCTTTATCCACATCAGATAGCCGTTGCGCCCGCCGGGCACCCGCTCGACCTCATGCTCAGTCGGTATCCGCATGAGCGCATACCAGTACGCCGCCGGATAGGTCTTGGCTGCTGTGGCGGCATTCGGCGCGGCAACGACAGTCAGATTGACCAATGTACCGGGTCTCGCCGTGACCTTCGGGGAGTCCTCGAGACCGTACCCGCGAACCCAGACGCTGTAGGTCGCAGGCGGCAGGTCCGGCACGAGGTAGCGGCCGGCATCGTCCGTGACGACGATTCTCGCGAAGCGGGTGGGGAGCGAGGCCGTCTCGGCAATGACCCAAACACCCGCTTCGGGCCCGTTGGCGCTCCGAACGACACCGCCGATGTCGTCACCGTCGATGCGAATGCCGGACTGCGCGGTAGCGCCGCGCTCGGTCTGCGCAGAGGCACTCTGGCAGAGCATGGCCGCGGCGAGCGCAACGAGCATCATG
>DASXNC010000530.1:0-5413 GCA_036495325.1 Steroidobacteraceae bacterium | reverse complement strand
CTCCTTCGGCAACGGGCCGGTGATCATCCCGCATCACGACCCCACACCGCACGGCCGCGCACACGAAGTGGTCACCGTGCTTCGTCCCGAGGAGATCGAGCTCGCGCCCTCGCGCGAGACTCTGCGAAGCCCCTACATGGCCGATGGCGCTGTGGAGGAGATCCTCTTCAGCGGCGCTCTCGAGCGGCTGCGCGTACGGCTCGGCAACGGCTCCGCGGGCGCGCACATCGTGCGGTCGGACAACGGTTCCGAGGACCCGTATCTCGAGGTGACGCGCACGCAGCACGAGCAGCGCGTGTTTCCGCTCGTCCCGGGCCAGCCGGTTACGCTCGGCGTGCGCCGCTTGCACGTGCTGCCGACTCCGCTCTCGAGCTTCATTGCGTGTGCGCCGACCGAAGCGCTCGCCGAGACGCTGAGCCGCGAGCCGCTGCTCGCGGAGCTTGCGATGCGCATGAAGACCCGAATCACCGTGCGCGTCGAGCCGGCAATGTGGAACGAACCCTCCGGCCCGGACGGGACCGCCCCGCATCGGGTCCCCGAGACCGAGGCGGCCGGGGCCGATTTCTCCGGCGCGGCAGTGATCTTCGCCCGACCTCCCGCGGCGGCCCGCCACTCCGCGGAAGGGACTGCAAAGGCAGCCGCGGCGAATGCACCCGGCCCGGCGCGGACCAGAAGCGGCGTACGTGCCGTCGAGTGGCTGCTCGCGCACGGCGTCGATGAGGTGCTGATACTGCCCGAGGCAGCGGCAGCACCGCGCCGCGTGCTCATACACTGGGTAAACGAGTCGGCACGCCGTGCGACGCTCGCGGTCGCCGCGAGCCTGCTCCGGCACCTCTCGGCCGAGGCCGTCTACGTCGGCATCCTGCCGGAGCACGGCCAACCCGATGCGCCGCGGCCGCTCGGCATGCGCGCATTGCTCGATGCGCGCTCCGAGGCACAGGTCGATTACGGACTCGACATGCGCACTGAGCTCGGATACGGCGACGTCGCGCAGGAGCTAGCGCTGCGGCTCGCGGAATCATCCGATCAGCTCCTCATCCTCGGCATCTCCGATGCCGCCGAGCTCGGCGGACGTTTCGCGAAGTTGCTCGCCAATCCCGCCTCGCCGCTGCTCCTCGTTTACCGGCGCCCCGAAGGCGCAGCGCTGTCCGACCCGCTCGAGACCCCGCCGCGCGCGGCGGGCGGGCGTCTCAGGTACGCCTAGCGTGGCGCGGGCCGAAGGCCGAGCCGCATGGACAGCGGCGAACGATCGTACCGGGCGCCTGATCCGCCGCCAGCCGAGCGTCCTGCCGGGATTCGGGCTCACGTTCGGATTCACGACGTTCTTCCTGAGTGCTCTCGTGCTGCTGCCGCTTGCGGCGCTCTTTTTCATGGCCGCTTCGATGACCTGGAGCGAGTTCCTCCATGTCGTCTTGAGCGCACGCGCGGTAGGCTCTTACCGGTTGTCCTTCGGCGCCTCTTTCCTCGCCGCTTCCATCAATCTCGTGTTCGGCTTCGTGATCGCCTGGACGCTCGTTCGCTATCGATTCCCCGGGCGCAAGCTCGTCGACGCGCTCATCGACATGCCGTTCGCGCTGCCGACTGCAGTCTCGGGCATCGCCCTCACGACGGTGTTCGCGCAGAACGGCTGGATCGGCCAGTATCTCTCGGTGCTCGGGATCCGGGTCGCCTATACGTGGATCGGTGTCACCGTCGCGCTGACGCTCATCGGCATGCCCTTCATGGTACGCACGCTCCAGCCGGCAATCACCGAGGTGCAGCGTGACCTCGAGGATGCCGCCGAGACGCTCGGCGCGGGGCGCCTGTACGTCTTCCGGCGCATCGTGCTGCCGACCGTACTGCCGGCCATGCTGACCGGCTTCACGCTCGCGTTCGCGCGTGCCGTGGGCGAGTACGGCTCAGTCATCTTCATCGCCGGCAACATTCCGAAGAAGACGGAAATCACCCCCCTTCTCATCGTCATCCACCTGCAGGAGTTCGACTATCGCGGCGCGGCAGCGCTCGGCGTCGTGATGCTCGTCATGTCGTTCGTGGTGCTGCTCACGATCAATCTCATTCACAGCTGGGGACGGCGGCGACTCGTCGCCACGGCACACTGATGGCCGGCGGCATCCCGTTCGCGCTGCGCGAGGAGGTAGCGAGGCGCCCCGGAGGGGGGACGTTCCTCTCCGAGGTCATGCGCTGGGGACTCGTCGTGGTTTCCCTCGCCTTCCTCGGCGCGCTGCTGCTCGCGCCGCTCGCTACGGTATTTGCCGCGGCATTCCAGCACGGCCTTGCCGCGTACTGGAGCTCGTTTGCGGACCCGGACACGCAGGCGTCGATCCGCCTCACGCTCATCACGGCGGCAGTAGTCGTGCCTCTCAACACCACATTCGGGCTCGCGGCCGCCTGGTGCATCGCTAAATTCGAGTTCAAAGGCAAAAGCTTCCTCATCACTCTCATCGATCTGCCGCTCGCGATCTCACCGGTCATCTCCGGCATGATGTTCGTGCTGCTGTTTGGGCTGCAGGGCTGGTTCGGCGCCTGGCTGCAGGACCACGACATGAGCATCATCTTCGCCCTCCCCGGTATCATTCTCGCGACGATGCTGGTCACTTTCCCGTACGTGGCGCGCGAGCTGATCCCGCTCATGCAGCAGCTCGGCAACGACGAGGAGGAAGCCGCCATCACCATTGGCGCGGGCGCCTGGATTACGTTCTTTCGCGTGACGCTGCCGAAGGTGCGCTGGGGACTCATCTACGGGGTCATTCTCTGCAACGCGCGGGCGATGGGCGAGTTCGGCGCAGTCTCCGTCGTCTCCGGGCACATCCGTGGCCTCACGAATACGATGCCGCTTACGATCGAGATCCTGTACAACGAGTACAACTTCGTCGGGGCATTCGCGGTGGCTTCCCTCCTGACACTCCTCGCCGTCGTGACGCTCGCCATCAAGTCGTTGGTCGAGCGGACGGGCTACAAACGGCGCTGACCAGGCGATGACCGTGCTCACGCGCCGACTCGCCGCGCCCCGCGCTCGATTCGCGGCGGCTGCATCGCGCCTGCTCGCGTGGCTCCGTGGGCTCGCGGACCGCGTGAGCTTCGATCCTTCGAAGATCTCGCTCTCCTGGTGGCTCGCGCTGAGCCAGGTCATCGTCGTCCTCGGCGTCGCGGGCGGCCTCTCCGCGTATGCGATCGGGCGGCTGCACGATCTCGCCGACGAGCAAGGCACGTCGCGCGTGCAGCTCGCGGGCGCCATGGCGCGGGAGGACGTGCGGCGCATGAGCGAGGACGCCCTCACGCAGGTGCGCGTGCTCGCCGACCGCCCCACGCTCGAGCGGCTGCTCGCGGAGGGGCACCCGGAGCAGATCGCGCTCTTCCTGCGTCGGTTCTGCGACGCAAACACCATCGACGGATGCGCAGTGTTCGATTCCGGCAATCTCATCGCGCAGTCCGGTACGCCCATTCCGTGGAGCGAGGTGGCCGATGCGAGCATGGAGCAGGGACCGAGCTTCCTCGCGGCCCCGCCCGGAGCACCGAATCCGGTGCTTGGCGCCGCCACCCAACTGACGGGACACCCCACGGCCCGGGTTTTCGTCATCCGGCTCCTCGGCGACCGGCTCGGGGCGACGCTCACGCGGCAGGTCGGACTTCCCGTGCGGCTCCTCGACTACCGCGCCTTCGCCAAGGCGCCCGTCGATGCGTTCACGGCGCTGCATACCCGCGGGCTCGCCGACGGCAACTCTGCGGTTGAGCGGATCAAGGCGCTCGATCTCTACGCCGCGAGCTTTCCCCTGCTCGCCTCGACAGGCGAGGCCGTCGCGCTCATCGAGGTGCGATTGCCCGCGGCCACGATCGACACCTTTGCAGGCCGATTGATTCGCCATCTGCTCATCACCGCGCTCATCCTGGCGGTGCTCGCGGTGCTCGCCGGCATTCTGCTCGGGCAGTACGTCACGGGCCCCGTGGAAGCGCTCACCAATGCGGCGGTGCGGCTCGGCCGGGGCGACTTCTCGACTTCGATCCCGAGCGGCGGAACGGCCGAGGTCGGTGCGCTCGCGCGCACGATGGAGGACATGCGGCGCAACCTCGTCGAGCTGACGGGCACGCTGCGCCGGCGCGAAGCCGAAGCGCAAGCCGTGCTCGCAGGCATCGTCGAAGGCGTCTACGCGGTGGATCGCAACCGAACCATCCGCTATCTCAATCCGCAGGCCGCACGCCTGCTCGGCATCGATGCGGAGCAGGCGGTCGGCCGCTTCTGCGGCGACGTCCTGAAGCCCTGCGCGATCGACGCCGGCGGCACGCGGCCGTGCGAGACCTCCTGTCCGATTCTCGAGGCGCGCGCAGAAGGTACCGCGCGGGCCGTCGAGCATCTGCAGACCGCGCGGCGCGGCATGCGCACCACGCTCATCACGAGCTCAGGGCTCGTCGAGGGATTGCAGGTGCAGGTGATCCGGGATGAGACGGAGCTCGAGGCCGTACGCCGCGCTCGCGACTCCGTGCTCGCGAACATCTCGCATGAGTTCCGCACGCCGCTCGCGGCGCAGCTCGCCTCGATCGAGTTGCTGCGCGACCGTCTCGCGGAGAACGGCCCCGAGCAGGAGCCGCTCGTACGCTCACTCGAGCGCGGAACGCTGCGCCTCACACGCCTCATCGACAACCTTCTCGAGAGCGTCCGCATCGAGTCCGGCCAGCTCGGCATCCGGCGACAGAGCGTCGATCTCGCCGAGGTTCTCGAAGAAGCTCAGGCGCTCGTCGGCTCGCTCTTGAGTTTGAGGCAGCAGCACCTCGAGATCACTCTCCCGGAGGGGCTCCGCCACGTCATGGGCGACAAATCGCGGCTCACGCAGGTGTTCGTCAATCTGCTCGCGAACGCGAACAAATTCGCCCCCGAGGGCAGCGCGCTCAGGATCGGCGCCGTCGAGCACGCCGATACGCTCGATGCGTGGGTGGAGGATGAAGGCCCCGGCGTGCTGCCGAGCGAAGACCACGTCATCTTCGAGCGTTTCCGGCGCGGGGCCGGCGAGGAGCCCGAGCCGGGCGGTCTCGGCCTCGGTCTGTGGATCGTCAGATCGATCGTGGATCGACACGGCGGCTCGATTTCTGTCACGCGCACCGCCGAGGCGCGCACTCGCTTCACCGTCACTTTGCCTCTCGAGAACCAGGCATGAAGGTGCTCGCCGTCGACGACGACCGCGACCTGCTCGAGCTGATCGGGTTCGCGCTCGCGCAGGCGGGCTTTCTCGTCGTGAAAGCCGCGGACGGCCCGAGCGCCGTGCGGATGTTCGACGCCGAGGCTCCGGACCTCGTCGTGCTCGACATCAACATGCCGGGCGCGAGCGGTTTTCAGGTGTGCGAGGCGATTCGCGCCAAGTCGCGCGTGCCCATCATGATGCTCACCGTGCGCGGCGAAGAAGAGGACCTCGTGCGGGCGCTC
>DASXNC010000529.1:0-4133 GCA_036495325.1 Steroidobacteraceae bacterium | reverse complement strand
CCGGACGCTCGCAGCTTCTTCGCAGCAGGCACGGCACGGCAGTTGCTCTGCCTTGCTTCGGGCCCAGGTTCTAGCGAGCTGGGCGCCCGGCTCGCGAGTCCCGCGGCCGTGATATCGCGGGAATGCACGATGAAACGGCCGTATCCGCCCATCTCCGATTACGCGCTGATCGGCGATTGCCATTCCGCGGCGCTCGTCGCCCGCGACGGCTCGATCGACTGGTGCTGCCTGCCGCGCTTCGATTCCGACAGCTGTTTTGGCCGGCTGCTCGACTGGGAGAGGGGCGGGTACTACGAGGTGACGCCGGGCGGACGCTGCAGTGTGCGCCGCGAGTACCTCGCGAAAAGCCTCATCCTTTGCACGACGTTCACCTCGGGGGCGAGCGAGGCGCGGCTCATCGATTTCTTTGCGATGCGCGAGGGCGGCCGCACGCATCCGCGGCGGGAGCTGGTGCGGATCATCGAAGGGGTGACAGGCACTCTCAAATTTGCGGTACGCATCGTGCCGCGATTCGACTTCGGCGAGGTGCGGCCGCTCATCTATCGGACAGGTACTTCGTCGCCGACACCGCGCCCCGGGCAGGCGTTCGTCGCGGCGGGCGGCAATACGGGTCTTCTCATGTTCGGCGATGTGGAACTCGAGGAGGGCGACGACGGGCACAGCCTCGAGGGCGAAGCGACGGTCTCGAGCGGCGAGCGTCTGCACCTCGCGCTGCAGTTCGTCGCGCCCGAGGAGCTGCATACGACGCCCGCCCGCGCAGAGGCGCAGGAGCGGCTCGCGGCCCATTACGAGGAGACGCTGAAATGGTGGCGGGACTGGGCCGCGAAGCTCGCCTATCCGGAATGTACCGGCGTCGGCGTCGTGCGCTCCGCGGTCGTGCTGAAGGCGCTCAACTATGCCCCGACCGGCGCGATCGTCGCAGCGCCGACGACCTCGCTCCCGGAGCGGGTCGGCGGCAAGCGCAACTGGGACTACCGATTCAGCTGGATCCGCGATTCGGTCTTCACGGTGGATACGCTCTCAGCGCTCGGTCTCGAGGCGGAGGCGGACGGCTTCCGTCGCTTCATTCAGCGCAGCGCCGCGGGCAATGCCGAGGACCTACAGGTGCTCTATGCCGTCGATGGCCGCCGACGCATGGGGGAAGTTGAGCTCGAGCAGCTCGACGGCTGGCGCCGCTCGCGGCCAGTGCGCATCGGCAACGGAGCGGCCTGCCAGTACCAGGCTGACATGTACGGCCTCGTGCTCGAGCTCTACTGGCGGTGGAGTCAGCGCGGCCGGCCGCATGCTGAGACGTACTGGAAGTTTCTGTGCGACCTCGTTGAGACCGCGGCGTCCAAGTGGCACCGACCCGACCGAGGCTTCTGGGAGGTGCGCTCGCGCCCGCGACATTTCGTGCACTCGAAGGTCATGTGCTGGGCCGCAGTCTCCCGAGGCATCGCGCTCGCGGAACGCTACTCGCTGCCGGCGCCGCTCGATCGCTGGCGCAAGACGCAGGCGCAGATCCGCCGGCGGATCGAGACGCGCGGCTTCGACAGACGAGGCGGCCACTTCGTGCGCAGCTTCGGCAGCCGTGAGCTCGACGCCGCGTTGCTGCTGATGCCATCGGTCGAGTTCATCGCTTGGGATGACCCGCGCATGATCCGCACTGCGGATGCGATCCTCGCGAATCTCTGCAAGGACGGGCTCATTCTGCGCTACGACGGCGAGGACGGCTTGCCGCCCGGGGAGGGCGTCTTCGTCGCGTGCACGTTCTGGCTTGCGGAAGTGCTCGCACGGCAAGGTCGCAAGGCGAAAGCGAACGCGCTCTTCAAGCGCGCCAGCACTTGCGCGAACGAGCTCGGACTGTTCGCCGAGGAGTACGACGTGCGCGGCCGGCAGCCGCTCGGCAATTTCCCGCAGGGGCTTACCCATCTCGCCCACATTTCGGCGGCGCTCGCGCTCGACGTCGGGCGCACGGAGCGAGAAGCCGCCGAGCGTCCGCCCACGTCAGGACGAGCACCAGCCCGATCTGATCGGGGGTGAAAGGTCGGGGCGCCAAGGACCCAGGTATCGCGCTTGCTGGATGCCCTTGTTCGGCCGGTCGGCCTCACGGGAGCATCCATGGCCCAATCCAATCCCAGCTACTCCCAGCGCATTGCAGCGCTCCGCGCCCGAGCGCGCGAGGAGATCACCAAGGGTGCCATCACCAAGGACTATCCGCTCGATGCCGCACAGGCGGTCGCGGTGCTCAATCAGGCGCTCGCGACGGAAATCGTCTGCGTCCTGCGATACCAGTTCCACTACTTCATGGCGACGGGCATCCACTCCCAATCCGTGAAGGAGGAGTTCAAGGAACATGCGAGCGACGAGCAGGAGCATGCCGAGCGCATCGCCGAGCGCATCAAGCAGCTCGGTGGCAAGCCCGAGATGAACCCGGACGTGCTGACGAGCTTGAGCCACAGCGAGTACAAGGAGGGCAGCTCGCTCCCGGACATGATCCGCGAGGACCTGATCGCCGAGCGTATCGCGATCGAGAGCTACCGCGAGATGGTGCGCTTCTTCGGCGAGCGCGACCCCACCACTCGGGTCATGCTGGAAGACCTTCTCGCGAAAGAGGAGGAGCACGCAGACGATCTCACCGACCTGCTGTTCGCCATCGAGCCGCAGAGCGGGGAGAAGCCGCGCCCGCTTTACTTTCCAGACGAGGTGCCGCAGCGTTCGGGCGAGAACGCCGGCGCCAAGCCGCGGCAGTAGCTCGGTGAGTGGCGGCCCGGCGTCATAACGAGCCGGAGGTGCCAACGCCGAGATCGCCGGCCATCTGCTCAAAATCGATGCGCACGTCGTCGAGCGTCGGCAGGTCGAGCTTGCGGAGCCTGCGGTGGAGATCGGCCGCTCCCGGCCCCTCGAGCTCTTCATGATACGTGCGGTAGACCTCCGTAGCCGAAGCGCCGCGCTCGAAGCGTTCGCGCTCGCGCCGGGTCTGTTCCTGCGCAGCGCGCAGCTCGCCCCGCAGCTCCTGCGGAAAACCCTCCGGGCTCGCCGAGAGCACGGGCCCGAACGCATGTTCGTCGAGATACTCAAAGAGACGATGCGCGACGTCGCGTTGCGTCATGCTCCGACGAAAAGCAACCGCCATGCCTGCGGCTCGCCATGGATGAGGAGCTGAGAGCGCCGCCGCCGTGGCGGGACGCGCGCGCGATCTGGGCGCTGATCCGCGACAGCGCTTATGCCTGGAGCGAGGACCGCGCCTCTCGCAAAGGCGCGGCGCTCGCCTACTACATGGCCTTCTCGCTCGCCCCGATGCTCATCATCGCGACGGCAGTCGCCGGTTTGTTCTTCGGAGAAGCGGCTGCCCGCGGGCAGATTTTCGACCAGGCGAAGAACTTGTTGGGGGCCGACGGGGCGCGGGTCGTGCAGGCGATGATAGCGAACGCCGGTGCTCCCGGGCGTGGCACGTGGCCCGCGATTATCGGCATCGTCACCATCGTCGTCGGCGCGACGAGCGCTCTTGCGGAGCTGAAGGACGGACTCGATCAGATCTGGAATACCCAGACCGGCAGGACTTTCCGGTTCGGTCATTATCTGCTCGATTTCGCGCGCACGCGGCTCCTCGCGATCGGCATCATTCTCACACTCGGTCTGCTGCTCATCCTCTCGCTCGTGCTCTCCGCGCTGCTCACGGGGCTGTCGCACGCGGTGGGTGTGAGCGAAACGCTCAACATCCTGCTGCAGACTTTCAACTTCCTGCTGTCTTTCGGGCTCGTCACGGCGCTCTTCGCGACGATCTACAAGGTGCTGCCCGCCGTGCCACTCGCGTGGCGCGACGTGATCGTCGGTGCGATCGTGACCGCGGTGCTGTTCAACATCGGCAAGCACGTGATAGCGGCCTATCTCGGCAACAGCGCGTCGAGCTCGACGTACGGCGCTGCGGGATCGCTGCTCGTCGTGCTCGTGTGGGTGTACTACTCGGCGCAGATATTCCTGTTCGGAGCGGAGTTCACGAAGGTCTACACGCGACGCTACGGATCGTTGCGGCGCATGGAGCGCCCGCCCACAGCGCCGGGACCGGGTATGTCGGGTGCACCCGGGCCGGTCGCGGGCGCCTCCACCTCAGAGAGCGCTCCGGGAACCCCTTCGCGGGCCAATGCTGCGGG
>DASXNC010000528.1:0-4512 GCA_036495325.1 Steroidobacteraceae bacterium | reverse complement strand
CCCGCGCGAGGCCGTCGGCGAGCTCGATCTGCTTCGCCTCGATTTGCCGCTCGGCCGCGAAGTGCTGCAGTGCGCAGCCGCCACAGGTGCCGAAATGCGCGCAGCGCGGCTCGGTGCGCTCCGGCGAAGGACGCACCACTTCGATGAGCTCGGCCTCGTCGTGCCGGCTGCGCCGCCGCGCGCGCCGAAAACGGACGAGCTCGCCGGGCAGAGCGCCCGCGACGAACACGGTCTTCCCTCCGTGGATGACGCCCTCTCCTTCGTGCGTCAGCGCATCGACGGTGCCGAGCTCGCTTTCAGTCAATCCTTCGACCCCTCCGGCTCGATTGCCTCCCACGCGGTCACAAACTCGGCATGATGCGGCTCGCCGCTCGCACGCAGCAGCGCCTTCACGCGCGCTACCTCCTCCTCCAGACGCTCGCGCGCCAGGCGGCCCCGCATCACCTCGAACCGCAGGTAGATGAGAAACGTGTTGAGCACATCGGTTTCGCAGTAGCGGCGAATGCGCACGATCTCCCCCGCCAGCCACGCATCCCAGACCTGGCTGCCGTCGAATCCGAGCTTGCCGGGCAACCCGAGGAGCGCCGCCGCGTCAGCGAGCGAGGCACGCGCTCGATACTGGAAGCCTGAAAGTACCTCCATCAGATCGACGTGCCGCCAGTGATAGCGAGAGAGATAGTTGTTGTAGCGGAACGATTGGTCCTCGTCGCCGGTTTCCCAGTATCGCGGCGCCTGCACGCCCGCCTTCAGCGCGCGGTAATGCAGCACGGGCAGATCGAAGCCGCTGCCGTTCCAGGAGACGAGCACCGGGCCGTAGCGCTCGATGCCGTCGAAGAAGCGCTCGACGAGCTCCGCTTCGCCCGAGCCCGGGTCACCGAGGCTCCAGAGCCTGAGTCCCTCGCCGCTGCGAAGCAGGCAGGAAATCGCGACGATGCGCTGAAAGGCGTGCGGCAGGAATTCCTCTCCCGTGCGCTGACGGCGCAGCGTGAACATCGCTTTCGCGACCTCCGCGTCGGAGAGGTCACCGAGGCCGTGCACCCGCCGCGCGAGGGCCACGTCGGGAATCGTCTCGATGTCGAACACGAGGGTACTGCCTGTCATGAGGCGCGGCTCCGCCGTTCAGGCTGCTTTCATGAGCACGGCGACCGCGACGACGAGCCCCGACTCGTCGGTGAGCGTCACGTGGCCCTCGCCGATGCCGAGGCCGCGCCGCACGCGATTGCCGCGCTCGGAGAACACCACCTCAGGCTTGCCCCAGGAGTTTTGCACCACTCCCACGTCGCGGATCCATACGCCGTGCGCAAAGCCGGTGCCCATCGCCTTGACGATCGCCTCCTTCGCCGCGAACCGCATCGCGATGAAGCGCTCCCGGCGCTGCGTGCGCTCGAGCTGCGCCCGCTCCTGCGGCATGAGCAGGTGATCGATAAAGCGTGCGCCGAACCGCTCGAGCGTGTGAGCTATGCGCTTCGTCTCGAGCACGTCGACTCCGATCCCGAAGATCATGCGCGCGCCGCCTGCATGAGCGCCTTCATCTCCCGCACAGCGCTCGCAAGTCCGGCGAACACTGCGCGCGCGATGATCGCATGGCCGATGTTGAGCTCGGCGATCTCCTCGATCGCCGCGACCGGCTCGACGTTCTGGTAGTTGAGTCCGTGCCCTGCATGCACTTCGAGTCCCAGCCTCGCGCCGAGGTGCGCGCCCGCGCGCAGCCGCTCGAGCTCGACCGCTCGCTGCGCGCCCGCGGCCTCGGCATACGCGCCCGTGTGAAGCTCGATCGCCGGCACGCCGATGCTCGAGGCGGTCTCGATCTGGCGTGGCTCCGGATCGATGAACAGGGCGACGCGGATGCCGCTCTCACCGAGCGCGGCAGCAGCCTCGCCAATGCGCCCGACCTGCCCGGCCGCATCGAGTCCGCCTTCCGTCGTGATCTCGGCCCGGCGCTCGGGCACGAGACAGCAGTCCGACGGGCGCACGTCCCGAGCGATCTCGATCATCTCGTCGGTGATCGCCATCTCGAGGTTCATGCGCGTCTGCAGCAGTCCCTTGAGAGCATGAACATCGTGGTCCCGAATGTGCCGCCGGTCCTCCCGCAGGTGCAGCGTGATGCTGTCTGCGCCGGCCATCTCCGCAGCGAGCGCGGCATGGACCGGATCGGGATAGCGCGCGCGCCGCGCCTCGCGCAGGGTCGCCACATGGTCGATGTTCACGCCGAGGGTGATCGGGGTAGCTCTCATGGGGGCGAGCTTCCAGGATGGACGGCCGCGTGGTCAATCTCCGCGTGCGGATCGCCGCCGACCCTCGACCGCCCGGGCGACGGCGCGTGTCGCGAGCTCGCGTCCCTCGAGGCAGTGATCGAGCGCCGCCTTGAGAAGCCGGCGTGCGTCCCCGAGCTCCTTCGGCCCGGCCAGCTCATCGCGCGCGAGCGCGATGACCGAGCCGCCCGCGATCGCGCCCGGCGCGTGCTCTGCGGCGGCGATGAGACCCTGCCCGGGGCGGAACTGATAACACCGCTCGGGCTCGACCGCGCCTCCATCCGCAGCGCTCGTCTCGAGGTCGAGGCCGTAGCCGACCTCCTCGAGCAGCCGTTTCTCGAACAACCGCAGCGGACGCTCCACGGCGGCACGATCAGCTGCGCCGGGCTCCGACCCCGCGAGGGCTTCGAGCGCGCGCCGGTAAGCCTCGTAGAGCGCCGGGTGTGGGTCATGGCGCGTCGTGAGCTTCAGAATCAGCTCATTGAGATAGAACGCCGCAAGCAATCGATTCGCCGGCAACGGGCGTGGCGCGCCTTCGAGCTCTGCGCCCGTGAGCTGAGGTGCCTCGCCGCGCCCGCTCCACGTGAGGAGCAGCGGCTGGAAAGGCTGCAGGAGCGCGGCGAGTCTCGATTTCGGCCCGCGCACGCCGCGCGCGAACAGCGACAGTCGGCCGTGGTCGCGTGTCAGGACTTCGAGGATCCGGCTCGTGTCGCGGTAGGGCGCGTGATGCAGCAGGTAGCCGGGGGCGAGCTGCACACGATGGCCCGCACTCACGTCATTACTCGAGCCCGAGCTGCTGAAGCGCGCGGGCGCTGTCGGCCCAGCCTTCGCGCACTTTCACCCACAGCGACAGATGCAACCGGCGTCCAAGCGCGCGATTGAGCTCGAGCCGGGCGGCGCGGCCAATCCGCTTCAGGCGCTCCCCGCGTGCGCCGATGACGATCGGCTTCTGCCCGGCCCGGTCTACCCAGATCGCCGCATCGACCTCCAGCTGACCTTCGGCTTCCGCCGTGCGCTCGATCTCGACGGCGATGCCGTAGGGCAGCTCCTGATTGAGCTCGAGGATGAGCTTCTCGCGAATCGTCTCGGCGATGCGGAAATTGAGGTCGCGATCGGTCCGCTGCTCCGGGGGAAAGAGCTGCGGGGACTCGGGCAGAACCCGGCCGATCGCAGCGGCCAGCGCATCGATATTGTCGCGCTTGAGTCCGGACACGGGGACGATGTCGGCGAATTCATGCCGGCGCGCGAGCTCGGCGAGGTACGGGAGCAGCCGTTCGCGCGGGCGGACGCGGTCGACTTTATTGACGCACGCGATCGCCGGCCGGCCGCTCTCGCGGATGCGCTCGAGCACCAGGTCATCCTCGACAGTGAAGTGGAGCGCCTCGACGACGAGCACGCTCACGTCCGCCTCATGCAGCACGGCGGCGGCGGTCCGGTTCATCGCCCGATTGAGGGCGCGGCGCACGCCGCGATGCAGTCCCGGCGTGTCGACGAACGCGATCTGCGCTTCCGGTGTCGTGACGATTCCGAGCACGCGATGTCGCGTCGTCTGCGGGCGCGGCGTGACGATGCTCAGCTTCTCGCCCGCGAGCGCGTTCAGCAAGGTCGACTTGCCGACGTTCGGCCGGCCGACCAGGGCCGCGAATCCGGCCCGAAACGCTCCTGCACCTTGCGCGCTCATCAGTCCTTCTCGTGCCCCTCGATCGCGGCGAGCGCGTGCCCCGCCGCATCCTGCTCCGCCCGGCGGCGGCTGCTGCCGCGTCCGCTGACGCGTTCGGGCAGGCCCGCCACCTCACAGCTCACCCAGAATATCTGATCGTGCGCCTCGCCTTCGGTCCGTTCCACCTCATAGCGCGGGAGGGGCAGCCCACGCGACTGAAGATACTCCTGCAGGCGAGTCTTGGCGTCCTTGAGGGATGCGGCGGCCGGCAGCCGCGCGATACGCGGCTCGAGGAGGACCAAGATCGCGGCTCGTGCACTCTCGAGTCCCCCGTCGAGGTAGAGCGCGCCGCACACAGCCTCGAATGCGTCCGCGAGAATCGATTGGCGGCGGAAGCCGCCGGTCTTGAGCTCGCCGGTGCCGAGCTGCAGAACCTCGCCGAGCGCGATGTCCGCCGCGATCTCGGCAAGCGGCTCACTGCTCACGATGCGCGCGCGCAGCCGACTCAGGTCTCCCTCGTCGGCGCCCGGGAAGGTACGGTAGAGATGCTCGCCTACGAGAAGGTTGAGCACCGCATCGCCGAGGAACTCCAGCCGCTCG
>DASXNC010000527.1:0-1620 GCA_036495325.1 Steroidobacteraceae bacterium | reverse complement strand
TCTCGGGAAAGATGTCCGTCGGCATGCCGGGACGGAGCGGCGTACCGAGGATCACGAGCGCGCCGACGATCGGCAGCAGCAGCGCGAGGACGATGAAGGTGTAGGGGCGCCGGAGCGCTACCTGGATAATCCACATGGTCCGTCAGGGGTCTAAGCAAGCAGGCGGCGAGCGCCTCACGAACTCTCGATTATCGATAATTTCGGGGTACAGGCACAAGCACCCGCCCGCGCCGGGCTCGCACGGAGCGCTCCCGGCGGCCGCGTGAGCGGTGGCGAGGGCACAATGGCCGAAGTCGGGGATCGGTCGAGAGCGACGTGTCACGCGACGGTCATGCTCGCGAATTACAAGGACGGGCTCTGAATGACTTTCCGGTCGCACATTTTCGTCGCGCTCGCGCTGGCGGCTTTGGCTAGCACGAGCCTCTGCGGCGCGCGCACGCACGCCGCGGACCTCGTCGCGGCTCCGCCTGCGCCATCCTCAGCGAGGAGCGCCGAACGGACAGCGGGGGGCGATTGGCCGCCGCCGTCCGATATGCGCGTCTCCTGGGCGGCGGCTGTACGGCCTCGCGATGCGAAGCACCTGCGGATCCTCGCGATCAACGATTTCCACGGAAATCTCGAGCGGCCCTCGATCGCCTCTGCGCGGCCCGCGGGCGGTGCCGCCGTGCTCGCCGCTTACCTTACGGCCGCCGAGCGCGAGGCACCCGAGCGCACGCTGATCGTTCACGCTGGCGATCAGCTCGGGGCGAGCCCACCCATCACCCGATTGAACGGCAACGAGCCCGCGATCTCGTTCCTGAACCTGCTCGCGAACGGGCACTGCCGCTACGGCGAGGCGATGCATTTCTTCGATGCCGCGAGCTGGCACGAGCGGCCGGATCGCTGCAACGTGATCGGCATCCTCGGCAACCACGAGTTCGACGCTGGCCCGCATGAGATCGTGCGCCTTCTCGCGGGAGGCAATGCCCCGGCCGGCCCGTTCCTCGAGAATCCCTGGCGCGGCAGTCGCGTGCCCTATGTCTGTGCAAACGTGCGCAACCGCCGCACGGGCCAGCTTATTCTCCCGCCGTACGCCGTGGTCGTGGTCGACGGAGTGCCGGTCGGCGTGATCGGCGCCGTGGTGCGCGAGACGCCGATACTCGTACCGGCGAGCGCAACGGCCGACCTGGAATTCCTCGATGAGGCCGATTCCATCAATCGCGCCGCGGCCGAGCTCGAGCGCCAGGGCGTGCACACGATCATCGCCACCATTCATCAAGGGCTCGTCGGCACCCGTACCGCGCACGGCTGGGACTGGGAAGGGCCA
Organism: Steroidobacteraceae bacterium; assembly: GCA_036495325.1. GTDB lineage: Bacteria > Pseudomonadota > Gammaproteobacteria > Steroidobacterales > Steroidobacteraceae > JASHUC01. The sequence continues at coordinate 314 of DASXNC010000527.1, read as the reverse complement.
CTGCTCGGCATCGTGGCGCGGCTCGATCCGGACATCGACGTGGTCATCTCGGGGCATACGCACCATTTCACGAACACGCTGCTTCCGGATCGCGCGGGGAAGCCCGTGCTCGTCACGCAGGCGTACTCGTACGGAGTCGCCTACGCCGATATCGACCTGTGGGTCGATCCCCATTCGCGAGATGTGGTCGCGAAATCCGCCCGGATCGTTCCCACCTGGGATGACGCCGGGCCGGGATTGCATCCTGACGAGCGAGTCGCGGCGCTCACCGCGGCTGCCGAACGCGCAGTTCAGCCGCGCATTTCGAAAGTCGT
>DASXNC010000526.1:0-3213 GCA_036495325.1 Steroidobacteraceae bacterium | reverse complement strand
CGAGCCAGTTCGATCAACCTATCCCTGCGCGAGCCACGCGTCGATCACGGCCGCGCGGCCTTCGCGCCTCACGGCGTGCAGCGCCCGCTCGAGCGCTTCGTCGAGCTCCTCGACTCGCTTCACCGTGATGCCGAGCGCGCCGCCCGCGGCGGTCGCGATTCCAGCGTAGTCCGGCGGCGGCTCGAAACTGATCCCGAGGTCCCGCGCCCGGCTCGCGTGCCCGTCGGGATGCACGCCCAGAGCGGAGAACCGGGGCGCGCGCCAGCCTCCGTTGTTGTAGACGATCTGCAGAAACGGCGTGCGATAGCGCCGCGCCATCCAGTGCACGGTCGCGGGCACCGAGAACAGGTAGCAGCCGTCCCCCGAGAGCGCGACGACAAGCTCGTCGGGCCGCGCGAGCTTCACGCCGACTGCAGCGCCGCCGTTCCAGCCGAGCGAGCCCGCGCCCTGCGTGAAGAAGGTGCCGGGGCGCACCCGGCCGATGTGGCTCGAGATCGCCCCGAAGTTCGTGACTCCCTCGCTGAGCACGATGGCCTGCTCGCCGATCGCCTCGCGCACCCGGGCCGTCAAATGCTCCGCGCTCAGCGTGCCGGCCGAGGGGCGCTGCGCCGCGCGCTCGAGCTCGCGGAGCTGCTCCGCGTGGCGCCGGCTGAAGTGCTCCGTCCGCTCCCGGACGGCGGCAGCATCGGCCTGCATCGAATCGAGCGCGCCGTTGAGCTGGCGCAGTGCGAGCGTGGCATCGGCCCGATGTATCTGGCGGGCGTGGATGTACCAGAGCGGCATCTGCTCTTTGAGCGGATCGACGTCGATATGGACGATACGGGCCGTCGCACTCGGGCGGTTGATCTGCGGGATCCACGGCACGTCGCTCGCGACGACGAGAATCACATCCGCCTCCGCGAGCGCCGGATGCTGTCGCTTCTCGTTCCACTGCACGCCCTGGTGCAGCGGATCGCTCGACGGAAAGTTCATCGTGCTCGGCACCGACTCGAGCACGCCCACACCGAGCCGCTTGCAGAGCTTCACGAGCTCGCCCACGGCCTCAGCGCTCCGTCCCACATACGAGGTCACGACGAGCGGCCGGCGGGCGGCTGCAAGCAAATGCGCAATCTGCGCGGCGTCCTCCGCTGCGAGCGCGCACGGGGCGATCGGGGGCCACTCGGCACGATCGATGGCGACCGGCTCGACTTCCGACTCGAGGACTTCACGCGCGGCCACCAGATAGGCCGGTCCCTGAGGCTCGCTGTAAGCGAACTGCAGCGCGCGATGCACGATCTGCTTCGCGTTCGCCCCGAGACGGATCTCGTTGTCGTAGCGCATGTAGCCGCGGACGATCCCGCGCTGGTCGAACACGTCCTGCAGCCAGTGAATGAACTCGTTGCGGCTGCCGCGCGCCTCCCCTTCCTGCGTCGCGGGTGAGAGCCCGGCGAGAATGAGCACGGGCACCCTGCCCTTTGCCGCATTGTGAATCGCGCCGCCGAGCTGCTGGGTGCCGCATTCGACATGCACGAGAACGGCCTGCGCTCGTCCGCTCGCGAGCGCGAAGCCGTGTGCCGCCGAGAGCGCGACCATCTCATCCGGGCACGTGACGAGCGCCGGAAAGCGCTTGCGCTCGCCCGCCGCTTCCGCGGCCGCTATCGTCTCGAGGAATCCACTGTGATCGCTTCCGAGATTCGCGAAGATGTATTCCATCCCGGCCTCGCACAGAGCCTCGAGGATGGCGGTGCTGGTCGTGTACATCGTCAGGTCCAGGATTCCGAGCGCGCGACGCTACGCGCGTAGGGGCGTATTCCGAGCCACATGAGGGTTACGGAGATCGGTCCCAGAACTGCGGCGGTCAGCATGATCGATTCGCCCACCTTCGCTTCGGAACCGACGACGTAGTTGGTCACGAGCCCGATCACGAAGGGCGCAAGCCCCGTGCCGAAGACATTGAAGATGAACAGGAACAGGGCCGTGACCTGCCCGCGCATCTCGTTCGGCGTGATGAGCTGAAGGGCGGCGTTCTGCGGCCCGGGGCTGAAGCCCGAGACGAGAAAACTCACACCCATCACGATCATGGCGAGGGTTCCGTTCGGCATGAGCGGAAGGATGATCGCGAGCGGCACGTATACCGACGTGGTGATCGCGGTCACGAGCAGATATGCACTCTTGTATCCGCGACGGGTGAGCCACTCACCGAACAGGCTCCCGGGAATGAGGCCGATCGCAAAGCAAATCAGGAACAGCGCGCCGCTCAGGTACGCGTAGTGCGGGATCGTCCAGCCATAGGTGCGCACGAAAAATGTCGGCGCCCAGTTCAGGATTCCGAACGTGACAATCGCCTGGAACGCGAGGCCGAGGAACATGGATGCATAAGCGCCCCAGTTCTGCGCCATGTAGCGCAGTACGTCACCCACGGGAATCGCACGCCGGCTGGCCGCCGCCTGGGCGCGCATGCGCCCGCGGCGCGCGGGCTCGATCATCCTCATCGCGAGGACCGTGACGATGAGTCCCGGCAACCCCACGACGAAGAACGTGAGCTGCCACCCATGAAATTCCCCGAGCAGCGGGAGGTGGTATACGCGGCTCGCCGAGAGCCACGCGATGATCGCGCCCGTGAGTATCGTCGCGAGGCCGTTGCCCGCGACGAATCCGAACTGCATGAAAGAGATCGCGCGCGATAGCCGCTCGGGGGGGAACAGGTCCGCCATCATCGAGTAGGTCGCGGGCCCATTCCCGGCCTCACCCACGCCCACGCCCACGCGACACAGAAGCATGATCAGGAAATTGCGCGTGAGGCCGGTGGCCGCCGTCATGATGCTCCACGCGCCGATGCTGAACGCGATGATCGCCCGGCGGCTGCGGCTGTCGACGAGGCGCGCAATCGGGAGCCCGAGAATCAAGTAGAAAAAGATGAAGGCAGGCCCCATGAGCAGGCCGACCTTCGTATCGCTGATGTGCAGGTCGTGTTTGATCGGTTCCACGAGGAGCGGCAGGACGCCGCGATCGAGAAACAGGAAGGTGAGCCCGATGGCGAACACGGCGACCGCATATCTGGCATCCGCGGGCTGCGGCCAGGGCTGATCCGAAGGCGTGACAGGGGGAGTCTGCGCGGCAAGCTCGGTCGGCTGGGTGGTGGACATGGGAGCTCAGCTCGGCCGCTTGCTCGGAGGTTGCGTGGCCGTGGACTGTTTGCTTGGGGGCGGGTCGACCGTTTGCGGCTCGATCGGC
>DASXNC010000525.1:0-7500 GCA_036495325.1 Steroidobacteraceae bacterium | reverse complement strand
CTCGCGCGGCACGCTCGCGATGGCGCGCACGGGCGATCCGAACTCGGCGACGGCGCAGTTCTTCATTAACGTCGTCGACAATCCGCGGCTCGACTTCACGAGCGAAGCGAACGGTTCCACCTGGGGCTACTGCGTGTTCGGCAAGGTGACCTCGGGTCTCGACGTGATAGACAAGATCAAGGCCGTGCCGACCGGCGCGCAGGGCCCGTTCAAGAGCGACGTGCCGACGACGCCGGTGGTGATCGAAAAGATCAGCGTCATCCACTGACCGATCGCGCAGCGGCGATCGCCCGTCGCCGCTGCATTCGCGCATGACGACGCTTTTCATCTCGGACCTGCATCTCGATGCGAGCCGGCCCGAGATCACGCGGCTGTTCCTCGCGTTCCTTGAGAACGAAGCCCCGCATGCCGATGCGCTCTACATCCTCGGCGATCTCTTCGAGGCGTGGATCGGAGACGATGACCCGGAGCCCACGCGTGCCCGCATTTGCGACGCACTGCGCGAGTTGACGGCGAGCGGGGTGGCCTGCTTCGTATTGCACGGCAACCGCGACTTCCTGCTCGGAGAGGAATTCGCTCGGCGCACCGGCTGCGTACTGCTGCCCGATCCGGTCGTCGCGGAGCTCGACGGCGAGCGCGTGCTCCTCACGCATGGCGATGCGCTCTGCACTGGCGATCGCGCCTACCAGGAGCTGCGCAGCACCGTGCGCGATGAACGCTGGCAGCGGCGCTTTCTCGCGCTGCCGCTCGCCGTACGCGCGCGACTCGCCGAGCGCGCACGCGCCGGCAGCCGAGCGCACACGTCACGCGCGGTGCCCGACATCATGGATGTGGACCCCGCGGCAGTCGTGGCGGCGCATCGCGCCACGGGCGCGCGCCGCATCATTCACGGCCACACGCACCGGCCTGCGATTCACGAATCGACGCTCGACGGCGCGCCCGCATACCGGATCGTGCTCGGGGCGTGGTACGAGCAGGGCAGCGTGCTCATCGCCGACTCGGGCCGCTACGAGCTGCGGGAGCTGCCGCGAGGCTGAATGCGAGTCCCGCCGTCGCGGAACTACTGTCCCGCGCGCGGCCCATGCCGCCAGTGATGCCGGGACTGCGAGCTCATCAGTACCTGCAGCTTGTTGTACTGATCCGGTTCAGAAGCTGCTGCAGCTGTGCGAGCGTCTGCTGACGCAGCTGCTGCCGTTCCGCGCGCACCTGCTGGAAGTTGGGCTTCGCGCCCGAAGCCTTCTGCTGCTGCCAGTACGCTTGCATCTGCTGCCTCTGCTCCTCGAGGACCTGCTGGACCTGCAATTTCTGCTGCGGCGTGAGGTCGAGCAGAATCGCCATGCGATCGAGGCGGTTCATCTGCGGCGCGGCGTTGCTCGCGGCCGGCGGGGATTCCGCCGGAGGGGTCTGTGCCGATGCAAAGCCCGAGGCGAGCAGCAGGCCGAGCATCGAGAGAGTCACTCGCATCTTCATCTCCGAGAGTTTGCGGACGACGTGATGCTAAACGCACAACTAAGAAGTGCGTGTACTCAATTGTCAGCCGGCGTGTAAGGAATTGTGAGCGTTCTTTTGATTCGCTCTACCGGACGCACGCGTGGAAGCGACAGAATCGCCTCGAGCCCGCCCTCGGGTAGATTGCGCAGCACGAGCGATCCGCCGTGTGCCTGCGCGATGTCGCGTGCGATCGCGAGTCCGAGCCCGGTCCCGCCGGTGTCGCGGTTGCGCGAGGATTCGACGCGATAGAACGGCTCGAACACGCGTTCGAGCTCCTCAGACGGCAGTCCCGGTCCCTCGTCGCGCACGCGCAGGATGAGCGCGCCGCCGTCCTCGACGAGCACCCGCGCGCGCTCGCCGAAGTTGATCGCGTTTGAGATGAGATTCGTCAGACAGCGCTTGAGCGCTTGCGGCTTGCCGCGGAAGGCTCCGCGCGCTTGGCCTTCCACCTCGACGTGCTCGCCCAGCTCGGCGAACTCGGCGACGAGCGTCGCGAGCAAGCCATCGATATCGACGGCGACCGCCGCCTCATCGTCGCTCAGGCCCTTGAGGAGTGCGAGCGTGCCACGCACCATGCTCTCCATCTCATCGAGATCGCGTCCGAAGCGCGCGCGCACGTCCTCCTCGTCGAGCGTTTCGACGCGCAGGCGCATGCGCGTGAGCGGCGTCTTCAGATCGTGCGACATCGCGGCCAGCACGCGCGTGCGGCTGTCGAGATAGCGGTGCATCCGATCCTGCATCGTATTGAATGCGCGGGCGGCCTCCTTAAGCTCCTGCGCGCCCGACTCCTCGAGAGGCGGTTGACGCATGTCGCGGCCCATGGCTTCCGCCGCCCGCGCAAGCCGCGATAGGGGACGGGTGATGCTGTGGGCGACTATATATAGAACGATCGCGGTTGCGAGCGTGAGGAGCGCGAGACTGAGCAGCAGCCCTCGCGGAAAGAGCTGCCCGGGCCGGCTCTGTGAGACGCGGAACGTGAGCTGGTCGTGATCGGGAAGCGCCACCCGCACGTCATAAAGCCGCCCCCCGAGCTCGACCGCATCGGGCGGCTGCCGGGTCACCGTGATCGCGCGCCCGGAGAGATTGACGGTCGGCGCCACCGCGACTTCGTACTCGGGGCCGAGGAGGCGGACGAGCTCGACTTCCAGCGCTTCACGGAAATCGGACGATGCGATCGGCGCGCTGTTTGCGGCCGCTTCGCGCGCGCTCGAGACCGAGCCGTCCGGCGCGAGCCGCTCGCCGAAAGGCGCAAGCCGGTACCGGAAGAATCGGCGCGGCGGCCACTGCTCGAACCGCGCTCGGGCCGCGGCGCGCTCTGAAGGATCGAGCAGCTGCAGGAAGTAGGTGAGGTCGACGATGCGGCGCGACAATCCGCGCACATTCGTCTCGGTGATAAATTTGTCGCGCTCCCGGGCGACCAGCGTGAACGTCAATGCCTGCGCCAGAAACACCGCCGCGAGCACCGAGACGAACAGCCGCCCGAAGAGCGAGCGTGGCCGCACGGCCAGGTCGCCCCGGGACGCCCCGCGGGCGAGCGCGCGCCCGAAGCGTCCGAGGCGACCGAAGCGCTCACCGCGCCCGGTGCTTCCGGAGCGGCCGTCCGGGCCCTCAATAGGTCTCGACGCCGACGCCGACGACATAGCCTTCGCCATAGACAGTTTTGATGATGGTCGGCGAACGTGCGTCGTCGCCCAGGATCTGCCGGAGCCGGCTCACGCGCACGTCGATGCTGCGGTCGAGCGGATCGGCCTCGCGGCCGCGCAGCACCTCGGTGAGCTGCGAGCGCGAGTGCACGCGGGTCGGCGACATGAGCAACACTGCGAGCAATCGGTATTCCGCGCCCGAGAGCGGCACGGCCGCGCCCGTGGGATCGGTGAGCGCGCGGCTCGTCGTGTCGAGCTGCCAGCCGGCGAACCGGAATCCGTGCACGGTCTGCGGATCGGGCTCGCGCGGCGCGTGTGCCGCCCGGCGCAGAACCGCCTTGACGCGACCGAGCAGCTCGCGGGGATTGAACGGCTTCGGCACATAATCGTCCGCGCCCACCTCGAGGCCGACGATGCGGTCGACGTCTTCACCGCGCGCGGTGAGCATGATGACCGGCAGCTGCGAGCGGGTGCGCAGGTCCCGGCAGAGAGCGAGTCCATCCTCGCCGGGCAGCATCAGATCGAGAACGATGAGGTCGACATGTGATTGCTGCAGGACCCGGCGCATCGCGCGGCCCTCGGCAACCGCGGTCGTGCGATAGCCGTGCGTCTCGAAATATTGACCGAGAAGCGTACGGATCTCGCGGTCGTCGTCGACGATCAGCAGGTGTGGGCGGTCGCTCATGCGCGGGACGATAAGGACACTTAGCTCGGCGGCGTGTAATGAATTGTTGCCCCCGGCGGCCCCGAATGGAATCGCAGCTCCCGGTCGGGGCGGGTCGCGAGCTCCGCTTCGCGCACGGCGAGGGCCTCGAGCCGGGGCCGCCACTCGTCCGGCGCCTCCGCGCGCGCGAATCCCACATATTGCGCGAAATGCCGCGCTTCCGAGCGCTCGAGCCCGGCGTAGAACGCACCGAGCGGATCGGGGAGCCGCGGCGCGAGCAGCCGGAACCGCTCGGCCGAACGCGCCTCGATGAGCGCCCCGGCGAGGAGCAGATCGAGCTTGCGGCCCGGATTGGTCGTGCGGAGCATCGCGCGCAGCCCGGTGGCGTAGCGGCCCGGCGCGAGCCTCGTATTCGCGACCCCCAGGCGCCGCATCAGCGCCTCGACGCGCTCGAAGTGACGCAGCTCCTCGCGCGCGAGCCTCGAGAGCGCTGCTCCGAGCCGCACATCCTCGGGATAAGCGAACATCAGCGCGAGCGCGGATGAGGCCGCCTTCTTCTCGCAGCTCGCGTGATCGATGAGCAGCTCGCGCCAGCGCTCGACGGCGGCATCGACCCACGCGGGCGGCGTCGGCGCGAGCAGGATCTCCGCGAACTCGGGCACCGCGGTCGAGCTCACGCGGCGCGCTCGCCGTCCCCGCCGAGTGCCTCGGCCGCGGCAAGGACATCGTGTGCGCGCTGCAGCGCCTCGGTCGCAGCTGCCGCCGACTCGAAGCGATCGGCCGGGGTCTTACCGAGCAATCGCTCTAGGAGCGGCTGCAGCCGCTCGAGCGGCTCCGGCAACGCGGGCAGCGGCATCTTGCGGTGCATATAGATGATCGACATCGGCTTGTCGGCGGTGTACGGCTTACGCCCCGTCAGCATCTCGTACAGGATCACGCCGAGGCTGTAAAGATCGCTGCGTGCGTCGGTCGACTCGCCGTGCCCCTGCTCGGGGCTCATGTAATGCGGGGTACCGGCGATCAGATTCGGGTCGGCACCGTCGGACTCGATCGCGGCGAGCCGTGCGAGCCCGAAATCGATGAGCGCCAGCGAGTCGTCCTCTCGAAGCATCACGTTCGCCGGCTTCAGGTCCCGGTGCAGCACGCCGGCCGCGTGCACCACCCCGAGCGCCCGCGCGAGTTCGAGCGCGTAGCGCAGCGCATCGACGGAGGTCACGCCGGCGTTTATTCGCCGCCTGAGGTTTCCTCCCGGGAAGTATTCCATGACGAGGTAGGCGCGTCCGCCGCTCACGCCTAGGTCGAGCACTCGCATGATGCGCCGGCTCGAAATCCGGCGCGCGATGTCGCGCTCCAGCAGAAACCGTTTGAAGGCGTTGTCGAGCTCGCTATGCTCGAGCGGGTCGCCGCCGCGAGTCCCACCGGAGCCCCTCATGGCGACTTTGACCGCGACGAGCGTCGCGTCGCGCTCGCACTCGGCAAGATGCAGCCGCGTGAGGTGTCCTTCCGCGATCAGGCGCACGCAGCGGTAGCCCGGCACCGTTGCGCCGGAGAAGCGGGCCTCGTCTCGATCAGCCGCCTCGCGGGCGCGCGCCTGCCGCTCGGCGGCGGCCGCAATCGCCGCGTTGAGAGCCTCATGCTCGATCTTGTCTCTGCCGAAAACCGCAGTTGCGCCGAGCGAGGAAGCGCGGCGAGCGGGCGCATCGCCGCGGGTTGCGCTGAAATAAACGACGGGTGCGAAGCCGTCGCGCCGTGCGAAGGCCTCGAGCCAGTCGAGCCGTTGCGGGCCGCCGAGAAGGACGGCGTCGAACCCGCACGCGAGCACTCCAGGCGCCGGCAGCCCCCGCACGGCCGGGTCGTATTCGACGCACGCTGCATGCGGCCAGCGGCAGGTGACATGGTGCCGTAGCAGCGCGCGAAAGCGCGGATCACCGTCGATGATCAGCAACCGCACAGCCACTCCCGCGCGCCTGCGCCGGAGAGTTTGAGTCCGAGTACCAGATCGCCGACGTTCGTGCCGGTCGGTCCCGTGTGCACGAGATCCCCGGCCGCCTCGAGCGCAGTCCCCGCATCGGCGCGCCGCAGAGCCTCGTCCACGTCGACTCCGGCGCAAGCGACGCGGGCGCAGGTCTCCCCGTCGACGAGCGCGCCGGCATCGAGGGTGGGCCCGTCCGTCCCGTCCGTGCCGGCAGCGAGCAGAAATACATCGTCGCGCCCGGCAATGAGCCGTGCCGCCGCGAGCGCGAGGTGCTGGTTGCGCCCGCCTCGGCCCGGATGCTCGGGCAGATCGATGACAGACTCTCCGCCCCAGACATGAAGCGCGGCGGTCCCGAGCGCCGTCTCATGCGCCATTCGCACCGCGAGCCGTTCGACGTGCCCGCCGAAGCGCTCCGGCGCAGCCTCCACGACGAGACCCGCTGCGCGATCGCACACAGCCCGCCGCGCCTCATCGATCGAGGCTACGACGACTCGCTCGACGTCGTCGGGCGAGTCGCGCGAGCCAGCCGGGCCGAGCAAGCCGGAGCCGATCACCGCAGGATCATCTCCCGGCACGTCCGAGAGAAACAGCGCGAGGGCGCCTCGACCGCGCACTCGGGCGGCGAGCCGGCCGCCCTTCACGAGCGAGACTTCCCTGCGCCGGGCATTGAGCGCCTCGATCGGCAGAGCGCGTGCGATGCCCTCGAGATTGAGCCGCAGGAGCTCTTCGAGCGTGACGCCGGGGGCGAGCACCTCGACGAGGCTCGATGCGCCGCCCGAGACGAGGAACAGCGGCCGTGCGGAGCGGGGGATCTCATCAACGAAAGCGAGCAGGCGCGTGCCCGCCGCGAGCGAGCGCGCATCAGGCAGCGGATGGCTGCTCTCGTGAATCTCGAAGCGCGTAAGACGCCGCGCTTCCTCCCCTGCGTGTCCTTCCTTCGTGACGAGCAGCAAGCGCTCGAGGCGTGCGCCGAGCGCATCTGCGGCTCCGAGGGCCATGGCGGCCGCGGCTTTACCGATCGCCGCGGCCCATACCGGCCTTTGGTCTTCAAGGTCCGGCTCCGCGAGCCGCGCGGCTCGCGGCGAGCCGCCGCCGAGCGCCTCGCGAGTGCATCGACGGCCGTCGACAGCCGCGAGCGCGGCGCGCAATAGCTCGAGCAAGATGGCGCGCTGCGGGCGCCCGTCCTCCGCCCCATGAGATACGGTTTGCGAACGCCCCCCGACGAGACCGTTCACGGCGCGCGCGAGCCTCGCGCCGCGAGATCAGGCGCTGCCGACGACCACTCGCATCCCATCGAACGGAGCCTCGAGAGGCCGCAGGCGTCCGATCATGTTCCGCCAACGACCTTCAGCGGGGTGCGGCGGCCATCGCGACGGCGCGCCTTCGCTTCATCCGAGCGCTCGAGCTGCAGCCGCTCGAGGTACTCGCGCGTCACGTCGCCCGTGACGTACTCGCCCGAGAAGCAGGACGTGTCGAACTCCTCGATCTTCGCATCCTCGTGGCGGCACGCCGCGACGAGGTCGTCGAGGTCCTGATAGATGAGCCAGTCGGCACCGATGAAGCGTTGCACCTCCTCGCTGCTGCGGGCTGCGGCGATGAGCTCGCTCGCTGCGGGCATGTCGATGCCATAAACGTTGGGGAAGCGCACGGGCGGCGCCGCCGAAGCGAAGTACACCTTGCGCGCCCCCGCTTCGCGCGCGAGCTCGATGATCTGCGCCGAAGTCGTA
>DASXNC010000524.1:0-2848 GCA_036495325.1 Steroidobacteraceae bacterium | reverse complement strand
TGGTCGATTTCTACGCGGGTCTGCATCCGGCCGACCGCGAGCACGCGACCGAGGCGTTCGCCGCGGCACTCGACCCGGAGCGGCGCGCGCTCTATGACGTCGAGTACCGGACCGTGGGCAGGGAGGACGGCCTCACCCGCTGGGTTGCCGCGAAGGGCCGCGGAATCTTCGATGCGAGCGGAAGGTGCGTGCGCGTGATCGGAACGGCGATCGACATCACCGCGCGCAAGCGCGCCGAGGAGCGGCTGCGCGAGGAAATCCGAGTGCAGGAACTGCTCGGTAATTTGAGTCACGCCCTGGTCGGCGCCCAGCTCGATTCCGAACGTATCGTGCAGATCGCAACCGACGCGGCTACCGAGCTCTCCGGTGCAGCGTTTGGCGCCTTCTTCTACAACGTGCAGGACGAGAAGGGCGAATGCTACAGGCTCTTCACGCTCTCCGGGGCGTCGCGCGAGGCTTTCGCGCGCTTCCCGCCGCCACGCAACACCGGAGTATTCGGACCGACATTTCGCGGGGAGGCGGTCGTGCGCAGCAGCGACATTACGACCGACCCACGCTACGGCCATAACGCACCCTATCGAGGCATGCCGGAGGGGCATCTGGCCGTGCGCAGCTACCTCGCGGTCCCGGTGACGACGGTCTCAGGGGAGGTGCTCGGGGGTCTCTTTTTCGGCCATCCGGAGCACGGCGTGTTCGGTGAGCGTGCGGAGCGCCTGGTGCTCACCATCGCCGCGCAGGCCGCGGTGGCATTCGACAATGCAAGGCTCCACCGTGCCGCGCAGCGCGAGATCGAACAGCGCAGGCGCGCGGAGGAGGCGTTGAGCGAGACGGATCGGCAGAAGGACGAGTTCCTCGCGATGCTTGCGCACGAGCTCAGAAACCCTCTCGCACCGATCGGAAACGCGAGCGAGCTGCTCTCGTGCATCCTCGAGGATGATGCTCGCGCCCAGACCGCGGTCGGCATGATCAAGCGCCAGGTGACCCAATTGACGCGGCTCGTGGACGATCTGCTCGATGTCTCGAGGATCACCCAGGGTCGCATCCGGCTCAAGAACGGACCCGTCGACATCGCCGCCGTCATCACGCAGGCGGTGGAGACCGTCGAGTCGCAGCTGCGCGAGAGGCGGCATAAGCTCTCCACCATCGCGTCGAGCTACGAGCCGCTGTTCGTGATGGGGGACTTCGCGCGGCTGGTGCAATGCGTGGGCAACCTCCTCACGAACGCCGTCAAATACACGGAGCCCGGCGGCGAGATCTCGGTACGCAGCCGAGGCGATGAGGCGAATGTTCTGATCGAAGTCTCCGATACCGGCATCGGCATCGCGCCGGAGCTGCTGCCGCGGGTCTTCGAGCTGTTCGTGCAGAGCGAGCGCGCGCTCGATCGGTCGCAAGGAGGCCTCGGTATCGGGCTCGCCGTGGTCAAGCGCCTGGTGCAGATGCACGAGGGCGAGATCCGTGCCTCGAGTGCCGGCCTCGGGAGCGGATCGATCTTCGAGATCCGGCTGCCGCGAATCGCTCGACCGGTCGTCGCCCCGGATAACGCGGCGTCCTTCAAGGCAGCGGCCCGGCGCGTGCTCGTCGTCGACGACAACGCCGATGCGGCGAACTCGCTCTCGATGCTCCTCAGCTTCCAGGGCCACGAGACGCGAGTCGCTTACAGTGCGAAGGAGGCGCTCGCGTGCCTCGAGACTTTCAAGCCCGAGGTCGGCCTGCTCGACATCGGGCTACCCGAGATGAGCGGCTACGAGCTTGCTCAGAGATTGCGGGCGATGGCGGACCTCGACGGCCTGCGCCTCGTCGCCCTGACCGGCTACGGCCAGGCGGACGACCGCGGGCGCGCGCTCGATGCCGGTTTCGACGATCACCTCGTCAAGCCCGTGGACCTGCCTACGCTCGAGCGCAGCCTCGCTGGGACTGGGCGGCCGAATGAACAGACCGACTGCGGCGGTTGAACGGCCGCGCCTGCGCCGGAAGTCATTTGCCGGGCGGGGCAGGGCTCGAGGAGGTCGAGGAACTCGAGGAGCTCGAGACGCTCGAGCCCTGCGAGGACGATGCGGCCGGCGCGGGTCGCGTGACCACGGTGCCGGTGCGTTGCGGCAGATAGAGCGGTCCCCTCTGGCCGCAGCCCGCGATGACGATTGCGGAGACTGCGGCGAGCATCCCGCAGGTCGCGGCGCAAAGCGAGCTGACGCGTCGCCCGGGGTGGAATTCGGCCGTACGCTTCACTTTTTCAGCTGCTGTGCCACGCGTCGATACGCCTCGCGGAAGGAAATACCCTCGCGCGCGACGAGCTCGTAGGCTTGCTCGGCGGCGTGGATAGCCGGATCGAGCGTGATCCGCTCGGCGCGGAAGCGCATCGCCTCGATCGCGGGCGGAAGGATCTCGAGCGTTCCGGATGCGAGATCGATCCCACGGAAGAGCGGTGCCTTGATGAGCTGCAGGTCGCGCTGGTAGCCCGAGGGAAGCTTTGCGCACACGCCGAGCACTTCGGCGAGGCACGCCTGCACCGCAGCGGATCGCCCTCGTACGAGCTCGAAGAGATCCGGGTTGCGCTTTTGCGGCATGATCGATGAGCCCGTTGTGAAGGCATCCGGCAGCTCGAGAAAGCCGAACTCCTGTGTGTAGAAAAGCAGTACATCGGATGCGAATCGGCCGAGATCCTGCATGAGGAGCGCGAGCTCGAACAGCAGATGCGCCTCGGCCTTGCCGCGGGAGAGCTGCACGGCCGTGACGGGCGAGTGCACGCCCGCGAAGCCCAGCGCGCTGGCGGTCGCTTCACGATCGAGGGGCAAGCCCGGCGTGCCGTAGCCCGCGGCGGAGCCGAGCGGACTCTGATTCACCCGGCGCA
>DASXNC010000523.1:0-4236 GCA_036495325.1 Steroidobacteraceae bacterium | reverse complement strand
CGGGTCCCTCGGGCGGGCACAACTGGCAGCCGATGAGCTTCAGCCCGGTGACGGGGCTCGTCTACATCTCCGCCCACGAGATGCCGTTCCCCTATCTGGCGGATCGGGAGTTCGAGCCCGAGACGCTCGCGACGAACATGGGACTCGATCAGGCCACGACGAGCTTGCCCTCGGACGCGAAGGCTCAGGCTCAGGCGATGGCGGGTTTGAAAGGCTACCTGCTCGCCTGGAATCCCGTGACGCAGCGCGCAGCCTGGCGGGCACCGCACAAAGGACCGTGGAACGGCGGCACGCTCGCGACGGGCGGCAACCTCGTGTTCGAGGGCACGGCGGCGGGCGACTTCGAGGCGTATCGCGCGAGCGATGGCCGCAAGCTGTGGTCGTCGCCCGCGCAGACGGGGATCATCGCCGCGCCCATGACCTATGAGGTCGCGGGCCGCCAATATGTGACGGTACTTGCCGGCTGGGGCGGGGTCTTTCCGCTCGTCGCAGGCCAGCTCTCCTTTAAGTCCGGGCATGTGGTCAATCGCAGCCGCGTGCTGACGTTTGCGCTCGACGGCAACGCGCAGCTGCCTCCCGCGAGCGAGACTCCGCAGCGCGTGATTGCCCCGCCGGCCGTGCACGTCGATCCAGCGCTCGCCGTGGAGGGCGCGAAGCAGTACGCTCGGCGCTGCGGGTCGTGCCACGGGGATGGCGCCGTCTCGGGCGGGCTCGTGCCCGATCTGCGGTCGAGCCCCGCGCTATCGAACGATGCGCTCTGGAACGCCGTGATCAACGACGGTGCGCTCGAATCGCACGGGATGGTCGCGTTCAAATCCGCGCTCGATGCGAACGAGCAGGCGGCGGTGCGCGCTTATTTGATAGAGAAGGCGCAGAGCGATGCGGCGCAGGCGCGCTGAAGGGCGGGGCGCCGAGCGTCGCGGCGCCGCGCACCGCGCTGCAGGCCGCCACCAGGCCGGGCGCGACTCGGCCGCGCGCGGGATCCTCGCCGTGGACATCGGCGGCACACACATCAAAGTGCTCGCAAGCGGCGCGCGTGTGCCGCGGAAGGCAGACTCGGGCCCGAAGCTAACACCGCAGCAGATGGTGTCCATCGTGCAGAAGCTCGCCGGGGACTGGCAGTATGACGTGGTCTCGATCGGCTATCCGGGCGTCGTGTGGCACGGCCATCCGATTGCCGAGCCGGCCAATCTGGGCTACGGCTGGGTGAAGTTCGACTACGCCCACGCGTTCGGCCGGCCGGTGCGGATATTGAACGATGCAGCGATGCAGGCGATCGGCAGCTACGAGGGCGGGCGGATGCTGTTCCTGGGGCTCGGAACCGGGCTCGGCAGCGCGCTGATTCTCGATCACCTCGTCGAGGCGACCGAGCTCGCGCACCTGCCCTACAAAAAAGGACACACGTACGAGGATTATCTCGGCAAGCACGGTCTCGCTCGTCGCGGTCGTCGCAAATGGGAGCGAGCCGTGCACGATGTGACCGAGCGCCTGATTGAAGCATTCGAAGTGGAATACGTGGTGATCGGCGGTGGGAACGCCCGCAAGCTTCACAAGCTGCCAGCGCGTGCAGAGCTTGGCGACAATGCAAACGCCTTCGAGGGCGCCTTCCGCCTCTGGCGCGAGGAGGGCTGGGCGCAGCCGAGCAGCTCCGGAACGACTCGAAGGCGCTCCCGGTGAGTGGTGATGCGCCCGGTGCGCCGGGCATTTCGCCCACCTGGAGCAGCAGCGCAAAGGATATGGTCGGCTGCTCGCTCGGTCCTTCGCGCATCTGGTTCACGATCGGCGGCGGCATTCTCAACGAGGTCTACTATCCGCGCGTCGATACCCCGCAGATTCGCGACCTCGGGTTCCTCGTAGGCGATGGCAAGGGCTTCTGGATCGAGGTCAAGCGGCACGAGGAGCACACTGTCACGCTTGCGGCCGACGGCACGCCGGCGGCGATCATCGTGCACCACCATCCGCGCTTCGAGCTCACGCTGCGCATCGTTCCCTGTGTGCGCCGCGACGCGCTCCTCATTCGAGCGCAGCTCGCGGGCGATTCGGACCTGAGGCTTTATGCGCTGCTTGCGCCGCACTTGGGGGGCACCGGACACGACAATCGCGCGGAAGTCGCCGAGGTCCGCGGGCGCCGCATGTTGTGCGCACAGCAGGGACCTTTTGCGCTCGCGCTCGCGGCCGTCGATGAGCACCAGCGCGATGCGTGGGGGCGAGCGAGTGCCGGCTACGTCGGGGCGAGCGACGGCTGGCAGGACTTCTCGCGCAACGGGGCGATGAGCTGGACGTACTCGAGTGCAGGTCCTGGCAATGTCGCGCTGACGGGCGAGCTGCCGCAGAGCGTGACGCTCGCGCTCGCTTTCGGCGCGAGCCACCAGGCTGCGGCAACCGTGGCGGTCACGGCGCTTCTCGAGCCGTTCGAGGCCAACTGGACGCGACTCATCGAGAGCTGGGCCGAATGGCATTCGCGCAGCGACGCGCATCGAAGGCGGCGCGCGTCCTCCGGACACCCGTGGCCGGCAGGCGGCTTGACGCCCGCTCTCGCGCGCGAGGTCAAGACCTCCGCGATGGTTCTGCGCGCGCATCAGGACAAGCTCTATCCGGGCACGATGGTCGCGAGCCTCAGCGTTCCCTGGGGCAACACGCACGATGAGATCGGCGGGTATCACCTGGTGTGGCCGCGCGATCTCGTCGAATGCGCGGGCGCGCTGCTGGTGCTCGGTGCGATCGGCGAGGCGCGCGATACGCTGCGCTATCTCATCGCCACCCAGCAGTGCGACGGTCACTGGTTCCAGAACCAGTGGCTCGGCGGGACGAGCTACTGGACTGGACTGCAGCTCGATGAGGCAGCTTTTCCCGTGTTGCTAGCGGTGGGCCTCGCCGACCGAGCGGCGCTCCAAGGAATCGAGATCGCGGACATGATCCGGCGAGCGCTTGCATTCATCGTCCGCAACGGGCCGTCGACCCAGCAGGACCGCTGGGAAGAGGATGCCGGTCTCAACACGTTCACGCTCGCTGTCTGCGTCGCCGCTCTGGTCGGTGGGGCTGCATACCTCGAGCCGCCCGCGCGGCAGCTCGCCTACGCCGTGGCCGATTACTGGAACGCCCGGCTCGAGGACTGGACCACGGCGCGCGGCACGCCGCTCGCCGAGGAGCATGGGCTCGACGCGTACTACGTGCGCGTCGCACCGAGCGAGATCATCAACGATCCCGCCGCGATCAACGCGCGGCTGCCGGTGAAAAACTGGCGCTCCGACCCCGACATGCGGGCTTGGCAGCAGGTCGGAGTGGACTTTCTGCAGCTCGTGCGGCTCGGATTGAGACAGCCGGACGACCCGACTGTCCTCGCGACGGTCAAGCTCGCCGATGCGCTGCTGCGCGTCGAGCTGCCGACCGGGCTCAGCTGGTACCGATACACGGCGGATGGCTATGGAGAGCACGATGATGGATCCGCATTCGACGGCACCGGACGCGGGCGCCCTTGGCCGCTGCTCACCGGCGAGCGGGGCCATTACGAGCTCGCCGCGGGCCGCGATCCGCTGCCGTATCTGCAAGCGATGATGGACATGGGCTCGAAGGGCGGCATGTTGCCCGAGCAGATTTGGGATGCCGCGAGTATTCCGGAGCTCGGCCTCATCACCGGGCATCCGAGCGGCTCGGCGATGCCGCTCGCGTGGGCGCATGCAGAGTTCGTGAAGCTCGCCGTCGCGCGGGATGCCGGCCGGCCGATCGATCGACCCGCGGCGCTCTGGACGCGTTACGAGGGACGGCGGCCGGCGATCACTCGTGCGATCTGGACGGAAGCGGCGCCCGTCAGTCGCATACCCGCCGGGGTGCCGCTCTCCGTCGGCATCAACGATCCCTCGCGCGTGCGCTGGACGGCCGACGGCTGGCAGACAATCAAGGAGACCGACACTCGCGACAGCGGACTCGGGCTGCACGTCGCGGAGCTCGACACGGTGCGGCCCGCCGGTGGCGTGCAGATCGAGTTTACCTTCCAACGCACGGCGACCGGAGAGTGGGCCGGCCGGAACTTCACGATCGAAGTGACACGTGGCTGAGTGCGCCTGAGCGCACCGTAGCCTGCCGGATCGCGGTTGAGTGCGCTGTCTCAGTCCTCGGCGCCGGGCAGCTCGACGATGAACTCGGCACCGCGTCCTGCGCCTTCACTGCGGCAGGTGATGATTCCACCGTGCAGATCGACGAGCCGCCGGCAGATCGTCAATCCAAGGCCGAGCCCCG
>DASXNC010000522.1:0-2683 GCA_036495325.1 Steroidobacteraceae bacterium | reverse complement strand
GAAGGAGGCAGGCCTGACGCGCGGCGATCGGGTGGCCATCATGCTACCCAACGTGCTGCAGTATCCGATCGCGATGGTCGGGGCGCTGCGAGCCGGTTTCGCGGTGGTGAACACCAATCCGCTCTACACGGCGCGCGAGCTCGAGCATCAACTTACCGACTCGGGCGCCGCCGCAATCCTCGTGCTCGAGAACTTCGCGCACGTCGTGCAGGAGGTGCTGCCGAGAACTAAGGTCCGGACCGTGCTCGTTACGGCGGTCGGCGATTTGCTCGGCGCGCCGAAGTCCTGGATCGTCAACGCCGTCGTGCGGCGCGTGCGCAAGCAAGTGCCGCCCTGGCGAATCGATACGGCGGTCGATTTCCGAACGGCTTTGCGCGAGGGCCGTGATCTCGAGCTCGAGAGACTCGCGCTCGGTCACGACGACGTGGCGTTCCTGCAGTACACGGGGGGCACGACGGGCGTGGCAAAGGGCGCGATGCTCACGCACGGCAACATTTGTGCGAACGTGCTGCAGGCGGAGGCGTGGGTCCGCCCGTTCATCGGCGGAGACGTGGCAAGCTCCGACACGCTAGTCACCGCGATTCCGCTCTATCACATCTTCGCGCTGACCGCGAACTGCATGGTGTTCATGCGGCTCGGGTGGCACGATGTGCTTATCGTCAATCCGCGCGATCTGCCGGCGTTTGTCGCCGAGCTCGACAAACATCCGTTCGCCGTGCTCAATGGGGTCAACACTCTTTTCAATGCGCTGCTCCACACACCGGGATTCGGGAGCCTCGATTTCCGGCATCTGAAGATCACGCTCGGCGGCGGCATGGCGGTGCAGGCCTCTGTGGCGGAGCGCTGGAAGGCAGTAACGGGCAACGCGATCACGCAGGCATGGGGCCTCACGGAGACCTCACCAGGCGTGACGATCAACCCGCCCAGCGAGTTTTTCAACGGCTCGATCGGGCTGCCGCTTCCCTCAACGGAGGTGAGCGTCAAGGACGATGCCGGACGCGATCTCAAGACGGGTGAGGTTGGCGAGCTCTGCGTCCGAGGCCCGCAAGTGATGCGCGGGTACTGGAACCGCCCCGACGAGACCGCGAAAGTCATGCTGCCGGACGGTTGGATCAGAACGGGTGACATCGGTCGGATGGACGAGCACGGCTACCTCTACATCCAGGACCGCAAGAAGGACATGATTCTCGTTTCCGGATTCAACGTATATCCGAACGAGGTCGAGGAAGTCGCTGCCGCTCATCCGGGCATTCGCGAGGTGGCCGCGGTCGCGCAGGCCGACGAGCACTCAGGAGAGGTTGTCGCCCTATTCGTCGTCCGCAAGGATCCCTCGCTCACCGAACGGGAAGTGATCGAGTTCTGCCGAAAGTCCCTCACCGGGTACAAGGTTCCGAAGCACGTGTACTTCCGGTCGGAGCTGCCGAAGACGAACGTCGGGAAAATCCTGCGGCGTGCGCTGCGCGACGAGCTCGCTTCGGGCGCGAGCCCCGGCACTCCACGCGCCGCATCAACTTGATCCGTTCGGCAGCGCCGCGCATCGAGACAGGAACTCCATCGACGCTCGCGCTACTTGGAGCGGCGCGGCTCGAGGCGACTCTCATTTCGCGCTTGGGGGCGGCATATGGCGAACACAGCGGCGCCGAGCTGCAGGCCTTCCGGCGCCTCGCCGGTCTCGGCGCCGCCCGGGGCGCTCCGACGCGGCTCTTGTGAGCGATGCGTCTGCAGGAAGGACTCGACTTGCTCGAGGAGCGTATCGGCGCGCCGTCCCACCTGGGCTCGATAGAGCGGCAGGCTGCGGGCATCGGCCTCGAGGACGAGTAAGCGGACCGGCAACTGCTCGTTGTCGGGGGCCGCGAGATTGTGCGCGAGCGTCGCCATCAGATCGCCCGCGACGTCGCCGGCCGAGTACACCGATTCGGCGCTCGCGCCGCCGGCCGTGAGCGCCCGGCGCACTGGCCGCACGCTATCGGCATTCACCCGCTTCACGGCGCCGAGACGCTCGAGCTCAGAGAGGACGGTCTGGAAGTACATGCCTCCGCTGTAGCGATGGGCGAGATGCTGGAAGCTGCGGCGCTCGCCCACGATCGGCAGCACCGCCGGTTTGCCGCCGCGGGACTGAAAGTCCCGATCTTCGTACCAGCCCGTGAGCACCCGCGAAGCACGATGCAGCTGAGTGCTGCTGCGGGGCCGGAAATCGCCCTCCCGCGAGGCCGAGAGCAGCTCAGGCAACACGCTGCGGTTTATCCCTGTCACCACCGCGAGCCGGGAGTAGGTCACGCGCTCGCCCTGCTCATCGAGATACTCGGCGGCGGCATGCGCATAGACTCGGTCGACGATCGCCTTCAGTTCCCCCGCGCTCACACCGAAGCGGATCAGGATCGAGACGAGTGGCTCGAGAACGCGTCGGCACAGATGAACAAGGGCGGCGCGAAAATCGGACTGCATGGCGAAAGTCCCCGGGCAAGCTCGTAATTCGGCCGACTCGGGCGTCCGCTGATTTACGCCAGCCTCGGTCACGAGCGGCCGCAGTTGCAACCCGACCGTCCCTGTGCGATTTTTATGGCAAAAGTATAACACGACCGGCGGCGGATTCGCCCGGGTGCGATCGAACGTCACTCTGGACGAGGCTGAGATTCCGGTCGGGGAGAGCTCGCATGCCATACCGACGGAGAACCACGATCAC
>DASXNC010000521.1:0-1632 GCA_036495325.1 Steroidobacteraceae bacterium | reverse complement strand
CGGGGATGTAGATGTGAAACTGCTCGAGCAGGCTCAGCACATAGCCCGCCCAACCCGCCGAGACCGTCGCAACCGCGAACAGATACTCGAGGACGAGGTTCCAGCCGATGAACCACGCGATCCCCTCCCCGAGCGTGGCGTACGAATACGAGTACGCGCTGCCCGAGACGGGAATCATGGCCGCGAACTCCGCGTAGCAGAGTCCTGCGAAGGTGCAGCCGATACCCGCGATGATGAACGAGAGTGCGAGCGCAGGCCCGGCGTGATCGGCTGCGGCCGTGCCCGTGAGGACGAAAATGCCCGTGCCGATGATGCCACCGATTCCCAGCAGCGTGAGCGAGGTGGCGGAGAGGGCTCGCCGCAGCGACTGGCCGCCGCCCGCGTCGCCCGCGTCCGCATCCTGCAGCTCGGCAATCGCTTTGGTCGCTAGAAGCTGGTTTGGCATACAACCCCCGTCCGGCCCGCGACTCTACACAAGCACGTGGCCCAAAGCGAACGCCGGGGTCTCACTGCTCGCGCAGGTCCTCGGGCACGTGCGGGGCGAGCAGCTCGAGCAAGGCGTCGTACACGCGCGGCGTTCCGGCGACGACATTGCCGCCCTGGCGGTATGTGCCCCCGACGAGCGTGCCGATGCGGCCGCCGGCCTCCTGGATGAGCAGCGTGCCGGCCGCCGTATCCCAGGCGCCGAGCCCGATCTCCCAGAACCCATCGACGCGACCCGCCGCGACGAACGCGAGGTCGAGCGCGGCGGAGCCCGGCCGTCGAACACCGGCCGTCGCCTGCATCGCGGCCTTGAGCATGCCGAGATACGCGTCCAGATATTTGAGATTCGCGCGGTAGGGGAAGCCCGTGGCGATGAGCGCCGTGTCGAGGGAGCGCTGCCGGCTCACGCGGATGCGCCGATTGTCGCAATGAGCTCCTGCACCCCGGGAGGCCGTGAAAATCTCCTGCCGGAGAGGGTCGTACACCACGGCGTGCTCGAGCCGCCCCCTCACCTGGCAGGCGATGGACACCGCGAAGACGGGATTGCCGTGCAGGAAATTCGTCGTCCCATCGAGCGGATCGATGATCCAGACTGTCTCGCCCTCACCGCTCGCGCCGCTCTCCTCCGCGAGGAAGGCATGCTGGGGGTAGGACTTGCGGATCGTGGCAATGATGTCCCGCTCGGCGACACGATCGACTTCCGAGACGAAGTCGTTGCGGCTCTTCTCGGAGACCTGGATGCTGTCGAGGCGCGTGAGGCTGCGGACGATGAGCTCGCCGGCGCGGCGCGCGGCGCGGACAGCGATGTTGAGAAGTGCTTGCACGCCGTATAGCTTAATTCATGGCCGAGATTCGCATCGTCTTAGTCGAGCCCTCGCATCCGGGTAACATCGGCGCCGTAGCACGCGCCATGATGAACATGGCGCTGCGCTCGCTCGTGCTCGTCCGTCCCCGGCAGTTTCCCCATCCGGAGGCGAGCGCGCGGGCCTCGGGAGCGGAGGTGGTGCTCGCGAGCGCGCGCGTGGTCGACTCCGTGGGGGAGGCGATCGCCGGCTGCGGCTTCATCGCCGCAACGACCTCTCGGGAGCGCGACCAGTACTTCCGCGTGCTCGACGCGCGCGAGGCGGCGCGCCGCATTGTGGCGGAGTC
>DASXNC010000520.1:0-5233 GCA_036495325.1 Steroidobacteraceae bacterium | reverse complement strand
GGGTGGCGTAAAGTCCTCGGCATGGGCGGCTTGACCGACGTGCTCGCCTCCTACGGGCGCTTCCATCGCGATCGGCGCAATCGGCTGACACACTATTTCGGCGTGCCGGCCATCATCTACTCGATTTTGATTCCGGCGGCGCTGTACGCAGTGCCGCTCCTGGGCGTCCGGCTCGGGCTGGACCGCGTCCTGGTCGCGATCGCGTCGCTCGCCTACTTGGCTTTCGATCTCCGGTTCGGCGTGGCCCTCGCCGTTGCACTGACGTTGCTGGCCGCAGCGGCCGAGGCCACCGCGATGATCGGCGCCTCGGCTGCATGGGCCGTGGCCGGCATCGTGTTCGTGCTCGGTTGGGCGCTGCAGCTAGTTGGCCATCGCCTGGAGGGCAATCGGCCCGCTCTGCTCACCAATCTCGCTCAAATATTCGTCGCGCCGCTGTTCCTCGTTGCGGAGCTCGGCTTCGCGCTCGGCTTGCGCAGGACGCTCCACGCGGCGGTTCGGGAGCGCGTGAGCCGAGCTGCCTGAACGAGGGTCGGGCGAGGACTATCCGTGTGTCTCGCTCAGAGCTTCGAGCACGAAGCGTCTGAGGTCGTCGTGCCTGCCCGACCGAATCATCTCGCAAGGCGATGTATTCTCCATCGTCGGATTGGCCGTTTTGAACCAGAGAGCGGTCTTGATCGCGTTGCCTTCGAAGAACTGAGCAACAAGCGAGCAGGTCGCGGCCACATCCATCAGGCGCTCGATGAGATCGCGCGGCGCCTTTCGGTCGAAGCGCACCGAGGAGACGGAGACCCCCGCCAGCTGCGCGACCTCCTCCTTGCTCAGCTTCACGAACTTCACTACGCGCTGTGGGTGGAAGCGTCCCGCCTGCCAGAACTGCAGGTAATCGTGCGCCGCAACCGTACTGAAGAGCGCAGGGGAGGAGGTACCCATCGGCGATGAGCATATCACCGCTCGGTAGCCGGAGATCGGACGCGTCAGAACCAGGAATCGACCAGAATTAGACCAAAAACCAAGAAGCGAGGGCCCTGATCGCGCCGGCGACCTTTACCAAGTCAGTAAATCGGCCGCCCCGTCCTGATCAAGGGTGCGCTCCCGCTCTGCCGGGGCGGCGCCCTGGGCGGCATGTTCGGCATGTTCGGCACCCGCGAGTGCGCGCACGAGAACAGCCCGCAGCGCATCGTCGGTCACCGGCTTCTCGAGCATGCCGATCAGGTGCAGGCCGTACTCCACGGCCTTCGACTCGATTTTCGCTCGAATGGGCGTGCGATCGAGCGTACTCAGGACGGCGACGGCGGTTTGCGGGGCCTCCGCCGCGAGCGCACGTAGGAGTTCGTGGGCGTCCAGCTCCGGCATGTCGACGGAGCTCAGGATGAGTGCGATCGAGCCGGCGCGTGCGCCGAGGAGCTCGAGTGCCTCGGCGGCGCGGGCCGCTTCGAGCACGCGCGGCACACCGAGGGCGTGCAGGCGCTTCGCGAGGGTCCGGCGCTGAAACGGATGCTCCTCGATGACGAGAACACTCGACCGGCTCGCCCGCGGGCTGACGTGCGCCTGCTGCATAAACCCCAGCATGACCGCCCCGCGCTTGGGACACCGCGACGGGGTTCACGGCGCGGAAGGGTGTTCGTCAAATCGGACCCGCGGACCGATAGAATCGCGACCCCGCGCTCTATGCGGCCGGCCGCTGGCGGGAACACTCGCCGCGCTCGCCGGAAAACGGAAGTTACACGGGGGAAGGAGTCGATGAAGGTTCCCGAAATCATTGTCGTCGAGACGATTCATCAGCCAGGCAGTCTCGCGAAGGTCCTGCAGGTCATCGCCGAGGTAGGATTCGCCATCGAGCACCTGACGGCGCTGCGCCGCGAGCAGGGTCGCACGCTCTGGGAGATCACGGTCGAGCTCGACGAGCAGATGGACCGGAGCCTGTACGAGCGGATCAATCAGCTGCCGAACGCGCGTTTCATCGGCAAGTCCGACCGTGTGTTCAATCGGCACCAAGGCGGGAAGATTCGCATGACTGCGAGCCTGCCGATCAACACGCTGCAGGTGCTGCGGGACGTGTACACCCCGGGCGTCGCGCGAGTCTCGCTCGCGATCGCAGCCGATCCCGAGAAGGTCCATCAATACACCAATCTCGACAACACCGTCGCGATCGTCACCAACGGCACGGCGATCCTCGGTCTCGGCGACATCGGTGCGCTCGCCGGGCTGCCCGTGATGGAAGGCAAGGCGGCGTTGTTCGCTGATCTCGCTGGGCTCACTGCCGTGCCGATCCTTCTCAGCGAGCGGGACCCGGCCCGCGTCATCGAGGCCGTCGCCGCGATCGAGATGTCTTTCGGGGCGATCCAGCTCGAGGACTTCGCGGCGCCTGAATGCTTCGAGATCGAGGCGGGGCTACGGCAGCGGCTCGCGAAACCTGTTCTGCACGATGATCAGCACGGTACGGCGGTCGTCGTGCTCGCCGCGTTGATCAACGCGACCCGGCGCACGGGCAAGAGCCTGCACGAGTGCGTCGTCGGGCAGATCGGGCTCGGCGCGGCCGGCAGCGGGATCGTACAGCTGCTCTCTTCCTACGGAGTCCGCCGCATCCTGGGCATGGATCGCCGCGCAGACGCGATCGAGCGGCTGCGCGCGATCGGCGGCGAGGGAGCATCGGTCGAGGAGATCATGGCGCGCGCAGACATCGTGATTGCGACGACAGGAGTCAAGAATCTGATCCGGCCCGAGAGCGTGCGTGCGGGGCAGATCGTTTTTGCGCTGTCCAACCCCGATCCGGAAATCGACCCGCTCGCCGCCATGCAGCAGGGCGCGGCCTTCGCCGCCGACGGCAAGGGGATTAATAATGTGCTGGCGTTCCCGGGTTTGTTCAAAGGAGCGCTTGTCGCCCGGGCGCGCGCTTTCAGCGACGCGATGCTGCGCGCGGCGGCCGAGACGATCGCGCAACTCGCGAGCGGCAACGAGCTGGTTCCCGATCCGCTCGACAAGAGCGTACACGCGGAAGTCGCCGCCGCAGTGGGCGCCGCGGCGATCGGGGAGCGCGGACCAGCGATCGGAGAGCGCAGGTTGGTGATCGGGGACGGGGAGCCGGCGAACGAGGGAAATGGGCCAGGGCGCGTCGCCGCGGCCCGATAAGTGTGATGCGGCGTCGCGGCGGGGCGGGCGTGATGCCCGCCCCGCGCGGCGCCTTGACCAATCGACGCGCGCTCAGCAGTTATTCAGCTCTGTGCGCCGCGGCTCAAACCGCGGCGGCGGGAGTCATGAATCCGCGCAGCTTCGTGAGTGCATTCGACTCGATCTGTCGGATGCGCTCGGCAGAAACGCCGTATTTGTCGGCGAGCTCGTGGAGTGTCGCCTTGTCCTCGCCGATCCAGCGCTGCTCGAGGATGTCGCGGCTGCGCTCGTCGAGGCGTCCGAGTGCCTCGTGCAGCCGGTCGGAAGAGTCGCTCTCCCATTCTTCCGCCTCGACGCTTTCGGCCGGGTCGGATGAGGGCGCCGAAAGGAACGCGGCGGGGCTGAACGCCGACTCCTCCTCGTCCGCATCGGGTGCGGGGTCGAAGGACACGTCGCGCGCGGCGAGCCGCTTCTCCATTTCCGTCACCTCGGCGGGGGTCACGCCGAGATCGCGCGCGACGGCGCGCGTCTCCTCGCCCGAGAGCCAGGCCAGGTTCTTCTTGAGCCGGCGAAGATT
This sequence comes from Steroidobacteraceae bacterium, assembly GCA_036495325.1. GTDB lineage: Bacteria > Pseudomonadota > Gammaproteobacteria > Steroidobacterales > Steroidobacteraceae > JASHUC01. The sequence goes on along the minus strand of DASXNC010000520.1, from coordinate 1,548 downwards.
GAAGAAGAGCTTGCGCTGCGCCTTCGTGGTTGCAACTTTCACCAGCCGCCAGTTGCGCAGGACGTACTCGTGGATCTCCGCGCGAATCCAATGCACGGCGAACGACACGAGCCGGACGTTGAGCGTCGGATCGTAGCGTTTGACGGCCTTCATGAGGCCGACGTTGCCTTCCTGAATGAGATCGCCCAGCGGTAATCCGTAGCCGGCGTACCCGCGGGCGATGTGCACGACGAAGCGCAGATGCGAGAGGACGAGCCGGCGAGCGGCTTCGAGATCGTCCTCATCGCGAAAGCGCTGCGCGAGCGTGCGCTCCTCGTCGCGCGTCAGAACCGGAATCCGGCTCACGCGGTCGAGATAGGCGTCGAGACTGCCGACCGGCCCCGCGAGTGCGAGGTCAGGATTTCGGGCGACCAATGCTGTGGCTGCGGCGGTCATCGTAATAGGGGTCTCCAAATGAGGGTGGCAATTTTAGCAGTCAGCGTTTTAGAGTGCTAAGCCCCAGGGAAGTTTCCTGCCCAGGCAATATATTTTCTCCTGTTTATCAATACGTTGACGACACCGCCGGGTCTGGTACCGAGCCAGCCAGACAGTGCCGAAAGCCCAAGCGCTCCTAACGCCTTGCGCGGCAGGGGGTTCCCAGACTTGGGCGCGGGCGGGGCGGATTCAAGGCCCGGCTGAATCAGGCCTCGGCTGGATGAATCAAGCCCGCGGCTGGATGCGGTACAGATGGCGGGTCGCGGACAGCCACGCTCCGAGCCAGCCGAGCGCTGCGCCGCCGCCGAGCAGCCAGGCGATTTCGGGCGGTGCCGGACCCGCGAGGGCGAAGCGGCTGCCGTAGAGTCGGGCCAGTGTCGCCACGGGACCTTGCAGCCAGATCACGGCGGCCACGATGAGCGCCCAGGCGATCAGCGCGCCTGCGATTCCGTAAAGCACGCCGGTGTAGAGCAGGGGCCGCCGGACGAAGGCGTTCGAGCCGCCTACGAGCTTTACGACCTCGATCTCCGCGCGTCGGTTCTCGATCTCGAGCCGCACGGTGTTGCCGATCATCGCGAGAACTCCGAGGCCGAGGAGCGCCGCGCCGGCGAGGACCACGTGCCGCAGCACATCGAGGATTGCATCGAGCCGCTCGACCCACGCGGAGTCCACCTGGACGGTCTCAACTTCCGGCCAGGCCGCGAGGTAGCGTTCGAGGGCGCGGATCTCGGCGGGCGAGCGCGCCTCGAGGGCCGGGCGGATGTGCAGCACGTTCGGGAGCGGGTTGTCATCGAGCGCCTCGAGCGCGACACCGAACCCGGAATACTGCCGAAACTCCTTGAGCGCATCTTCGGCGGAGACCACCGTGACTTGCGCGACGCCGGGACGGGCGCGGGTGCTCTTCGCGAGCTGACGGACTTTCTCGAGCGGGGCGTCTTGTTTGAAATACACGGAGATGTCGACGGCGTCGGCGAAGCCTCCCGTTGCGGTGCTCGCGTTTGCGACGAGCAGCTCGAGGGCGAGGGGCAGCGCGAGGGCGAGTCCGACGACGAGCACGGTGAGGAATGTTCCGAA
>DASXNC010000519.1:0-6483 GCA_036495325.1 Steroidobacteraceae bacterium | reverse complement strand
GCAGCAGGAGTTCGCGGGCAGCGGGCCGTTCGGGAAGCTTTCAGCGTGGCTCACCGAGCATGCCGCCGAGTTCGGTTTTTTCCGGCCGTACGCCAGCGATCGCGGCGGCGTAATGCCGGAGCCGTGGCACCTGAGCTATGCGCCGCTCGCCGTCCCGGCACTTGCAGCGCTCACGCTCGAGGTGCTGGCCGAGGTCGTCGGCTCCTCGAGCATGGACGGACGGGAGCTCGTCCTCGCGCAACTGCCTGAGCTCTACGAGCGGTACGTTCTCGCGATCGATCCTCCGCGATAGGCACGGGGTCGCGGCGATAGCCCCGACCCGAGCCTCAGACAATCATCGCGGCGAGTTTTCGATCCAGGCGCGGTGCAGGTAGCGGACCATGAGTCCGCGCACCGTCGCCATCGGATCAGCGAGGGCGGAGAACACCGGAGGATTGCGCCGCAGGAGGCGCCAGTTCTCGCTACGCAGGATCTGTCGCAGGTAATCGAGGTTGCGGTCGATTGCTTCCATGTACGGATTGCGGCCGTCGTACAGAACCTCGAGGAAGTGGTACGCCCCGCGGAAGTGGCCGTCGAGCCGCGTGGTCCGCGTCTCAGCCACGAACTCCGGGGTCTGGCGCAGCAAATCGAGGCCTGAGGCATATCGGACCTGCCGGCCGCCGTTCGAGGCGATCGGCAGCGCCATACCCCCCAGCACGAACTCGGGGTACAGGCGGTCGCGGCATTTCTCGAGATAGCAGCGGTCGGCCATCTGCCCGATCATGTCCGCCGTGCCGATCAAATGGCCGAGCGTCATGTCGAGCGGATCGGTCACGCCTATCTGAGCGAACGGAACTTCGTACCCGGTGAAATGCACGATCTCGCGGGCGACCGGTGCCCAGCGAGCGAGGCCGACGGTCGGCAGGTACTCCTCGAGAAAGCGTGCTCCGCGGGAGACGTGGATTCGCGTGAGCTCCGCGCCGTGGCGGAGCTCGACGGCATCGTCCTCGCGCCGCAGATATCCCACGTCGTGAAACAGGCCCACGATCAGGCCCACGGTCGCGCGGTCGGGCCCGAGCCGGAGCCGCGGCTTGTTCTGGCGCTCATAGCCAACGATCAGTCGCGCGAGGGCGAGCGTGATGTCGAGCGTGTGCTGTCGGTCGTGATAGACCGTATCGACACCGTAGTAGCCCGGGACGCCGCCTGCGAACAAGCGCTCGAAGAAATCGAAGGAGCGTCTGATCGGGTCGAGCGGCAGATTCGGCCAAGTCTCCAGGTACAGAGCCTCGACAGCGGACTGGACCGCAGCCGTCGAGCTCACCTGGACGGTATTCGTGACATCGAAGTCGTTGCGGCGGGCTTTCATGATGATGTTATCGGCTGCCGCTCGATCCCCGCAGGATGGGGTAAGTGTAGGCAATAGAGTAGGAGGCGCCCGCGACGCGCCGCACACTTTGTACGGCATGGGCGCACCGACCCGATGCGAGGTCTGTCGGGATCTCTTACATGTTGCAAGCAACCAGATGTTGAATCGGCGGGCCTCAGGCCGCGATGCCGTGCTGCCTGAGGAGCGGGCGCACGTCTGGCTTGCGGCCCCGGAACGCCACGAACGCCTCGAGCGCGTCCCGGCTGCCGCCCTGCGAAAGGATCGCATCGAGGAAGCGCCGCGCCGTCGCCTGATCGAAGACGCCGTGCTCCTCGAACGCCGCGAACGCATCGGCCGCGAGCACTTCCGCCCACTTGTAGCTGTAGTACCCAGCCGCATAGCCGCCCGAGAAGACGTGCGCGAAGCTGTGCGCGAACCGATTCCACGGTGGCACGGGTATCACTGCCATCTCGCCGCGCACCTCAGCGAGAAGCTCCCCGATGCGGCCGCCGCGCCCCGGGTCGTACTCCGCATGGAGCCTGAAATCGAACAGCGCGAGCTCCAGCTGCCGCATCATGTGCAGACCGGCATGGAAACTGCGCGTCACGATGAGCTGCGTCTTCTTGTCCTCGGGAAGCGCTGCGCCGGTGTCTACGTGGCGCGCGATCCGAGCTAGCACATCGGGGTGCCAGGCGTAGTTCTCGAGGAACTGGCTCGGCAGCTCGATCGCATCCCAGGCCACACCGTTGGTGCCGGCGAGACTCGGATAGGGGACCCGCGTGAGCATGTGGTGCAGGCCGTGGCCGAATTCGTGGAAAAGCGTGAGCACGTCATCGTGCGTGAGCAGAGCCGGGCGGCCTTCCCCCGGGGGCAGGAAGTTGCACACCAGATAAGCGACGGGAAGCGCCTCGCCGCCTCTCGCGAGGAGCTTGCGGCCGACGCACTCGTCCTGCCAGGCGCCGCTGCGCTTGTTAGGGCGGGCATAGGCATCGAGGAAGAAGCTGCCGACCTGCCGACCCTCGAGGTCCTCGATACGGAAATAGCGCACATCGGGGTGCCAGACCGAGGCGCCCTGCCGTTCGCGGATGCGAACGTCGAATAACCGCTCGGCGACCTCGAACAGGCCGCTGAGGACCCGCGGCAGCGGAAAGTAAGGCCGCAGCTCCTCCTGCGAGATCGAGAACCGCGACCGCTGCAACTGCTCCGAGTAAAAGCTCACATCCCAGGGCTCGAGCCGCAGGGATTTGACGCTGTTTGCTCCGGCGGCGAACACTTCGAGCTCCTGGAGCTCTCGCCGCGCGAAGGGCCGCGCCGCATCCCCCAGCTCGCGCAGGAAGCGGATGACCTCGTCCACGGAGCGCGCCATCCGGGTTGCGAGCGCGTAATCCGCGAAGTTCGGGAAATCGAGCAGCCGGGCGGCCTCGTACCGGAGCGCGAGGATCCGCTCCATGACGGTGCCGTTGTCCCACTGGCCCGCGTTCGGCCCCTGGTCGGATGCACGCGTGCTCCAGGCCTCGTAGTACGCGCGGCGCAGAGACCGCGACTGCGCATCTGTCTGCACGGCGACGTACGTCGGCTGATCGAGCCCGAGGATGTAACCGTCGACGCCCTGCTCGCGTGCGCGCTCGCGTGCCTGATCGATGATGACCTCATTGAGGCCTTCCAGCTCCGCGCGGTCGGTGATGCGGTGCGACCAGCCGTTCGTCGCATCGAGCACGTTCTCCTCGAACCGCGCTTGCAGCTGCGCGAGCTCGAGCATGATCGCCTTGAAGCGCTCCTTGCGCTCGGGGTCCAGGCCGACGCCCGCCAGCCGGAAATCCCGGATCTGGTGCTCGAGCACCTGGCGCTGTGTCGGCGTGAGTTGCGGCCCCTCGCGCTCGGCAATCGCCAGATACGCCCGGTAGAGCCGCTCGCTCTGCGCGAGATCGGTCTGATAAGCCGAGAGCAGCGGCAGGCCCGCGTTGTATGCGGCGCGGAGTGCCGGCGAGTTCATCACGGCGTTGAGATGGCTCACCGGGGACCAAACGCGAGTCAGGTGGTGCTGCATGTCCTCGAGCGGCTCGACGAGACTCGCAAAGGTCGGCTCCCCGAGCGCTTCGAGCCGCGCGATACCGGCGCGGTTCTCCTCGAGCACTGCGCGTAGCGCGGGCTCGACCTGTTCGGGTCGAATCTCGGCGAAGGCGGGCATCGGGCCGCCGGAAAGGAGCGGATTGTCCATGTGTCTCGTGCCCGCGGGAGGTCGGGGCCCGCGGGAACGCCCATTCTAACCCGGCGGAGGTCCGTGCCGCGGCGCAGCCGCGGCCGCCTGAGGGGGGCCGGCGTCGGCTAAGATGCCCCGAACGGCGTCTTGAGGGCCATATGGCGGACTACGACCTCATCGTGATCGGCGGGGGCAGCGGTGGGCTCGCCTGCGCGCAGCGAGCGGCGGAATATGGTGCCCGTGTGCTGATAGCAGAGGTCGGGCGCCTCGGCGGCACGTGCGTGAACGTCGGTTGCGTTCCGAAAAAGGTTATGTGGAATGCCGCCGAGATTGCACATGCCGTGCATGACGCCGCGGGCTACGGATTTGACATCGGAGCCCACCGCCACGACTGGCTCGCGCTCAAGCGGGCTCGCGATGCCTACGTCGCGCGGCTCAACGACATCTACGAGCGCAATCTCGAGAAACGCAAGGTCGAGCTCGCACGCGGATTCGCGCGCTTCGCCAGGGCGGATAGGGTGGAGATCGACGGCCGGGCGGCGAGCGCCTCCCACATCGTGATCGCCACCGGCGGGCGCCCCATGCTGCCGGATGTTCCGGGTGCCGAGCTTGGAATCACCTCCGACGGATTCTTCGATCTCGAGCGCCGTCCGGAACGTGTCGCCGTGGTGGGCAGCGGCTATATCGCGGTCGAGCTCGCCGGCATCTTCGCTTCCCTCGGCTCGCACGTCACCCTCGCAGCCCGCGGCGAGCGCGTGCTCAAGCATTTCGACAGCATGCTCGGCGAGGCGGCGGTCGAGATCATGCGAGCCGACGGCATCGAAGTGGCGACAGGCGCGTGGCCCGAGTCGGCGCGGAAAATCAAAGGAGGGCTCGAGCTCACGCTGCGTGATGGCCGACGTATCGGCCCGGTCGATACGATTCTCTGGGCGATCGGACGTTCGCCCCACGTGGAGGGGCTCGGGCTCGACCAGGCCGGGATTGAGCCCGATCCGTACGAATTCGTGCGCACGGACAAGTATCAGGCGACGAGCGTCCCGCGCATTTACGCGATCGGGGACGTGGCGGGCCGATTGCAGCTCACTCCGGTCGCGATCGCCGCGGGCCGGCGTCTGAGTGATCGCCTGTTTGGCGGTCAGCCGGACCGGCACCTGGACTACCACAATGTCGCGACCGTGATCTTCGGGCATCCACCGATCGGTACCGTCGGGCTTACCGAGAGCGCGGCGCGCGATCTGTATGGCGATGAGGTCAAGGTCTATCGGTCCGCTTTTGTACCGATGTATCACGCGCTCACCGCCCGCAAGCCGCGCGCGCACATGAAGCTCGTCACGAGCGGTCCCGAGCAGCGGATCGTCGGCGTGCACGTGATCGGCGAGGGCGCGGACGAGATGATGCAGGGCTTCGCCGTCGCGGTGCGCATGGGCGCGACCAAGCGCGACTTCGATGACACCGTCGCGATACACCCGACCTCCGCGGAAGAGCTGGTGACGATGCGCTGAGTGCCGGGACGGGCGGAAACTCAGGGCCGGCTGTCGGCCGCCGTTCGCGCGAGAAGCTCGAGCACGGGAGCAGTGCTCGGCCGCACCCCGCGCCAGATCTCGAAGGATTCTGCAGCCTGCTCCACCAACATGCCCCAGCCTTGCACCGCGCGCCGGCAACCGCGTTCGCGCGCCCACACGACGAAAGGTGTGTCGGTCTTTGAGTAGGCCATGTCGTAGCAGACCGTCGCGCCGCCGACCGCGGCGTGCGGAATCGCCGGCACCTCTCCGCTCAGACTCGCCGCGGTCGCATTGAGGACGAGATCGAAGGCTGTCGGCGGCAGTTCGCCGAACGAGCAGCCGCGCACGCTGCCGAGCGATGCGAACTCGACGGCCAGCGCGCGCGCTCGCTCGGCCGTCCGATTCGCGAGAACCACCTCGGCCGGGCCGAGCTCGAGGATCGGGCCGAGCACTCCGCGCGCGGCGCCGCCCGCACCGGCGAGCAGGATTCGTGCGCCGCCGAGGCGCAGGGCGAGATTTGCGCGCAGGTCCTGGACGAGACCCGCCCCGTCGGTGTTGTCGCCACGAATGCGGCCGCGATCAAACGTCAGAGTGTTGACGGCTCCGGCGCGCTTCGCGCGCGCCGTCAGCTCGTCGGACAAAGCAGCGGCAGCCCTCTTGTGCGGGATGGTGACGTTGAGACCGCGTCCCCCGCGCGACGCGAAGTCGAGCACATATTCCCGAAAGCGCTCCGCCGGCACGTCGTGGCGCCGATACACGAGCGCCTGCCGCATCTCGCGTGCAAACAGTTCGTGAATGAAAGGCGACCAGCTATGCGCGACCGGATGGCCGATGACCCCGTACTCGTCGGGCTCCGTGCCCGCGCCTACGGAACTGTCGGACTCACGCGCCGCGCTCACTTCGGCCTCTCCACCGGCACGAGTCTACAGCCGCCCGCACCGGCAGAGTCGAGCAGCGCGTGCAACTCCGGAGGCCAGGCGCGCGCGCGCTCGGCGAAGCCGAACGGCGGATTGATGATGATCAGCCCCGAGCCGTTGAGTGCCAGGCGCGAGTCGCAGGGATGCAGCCACAGCTCGCTCGTGAGCGTCTCCCGGGCGATGCGCGGCGTCAGTGTCGCGAGCCACGCCGCGGCATCGCGCGCATCCTTGATCGGATACCAAACGGCGATGATCCCGGTCTCGAAGCGGCGCAACGCCTCGACGATCGCAGCCCCGACGCGCGCATAGTCCTCGCGTGTCTGCTCGTAAGGCGGATCAATGAGCGTCAGACCCCGCCGCTCACGCGGCGGCAGGAACGCTTTCAGCCTCTCGAATCCGTCGCCGGTCTCGACCCGCACGTTCGGCCAGGCGCTCACCGCGCACTCGAGTGCGCCCGCCTCGTCCGGCAGCAGCTCGATCAGCGCTGCGCGATCCTGGCGGCGTAGCGCGAGCGCTGCG
>DASXNC010000518.1:0-3021 GCA_036495325.1 Steroidobacteraceae bacterium | reverse complement strand
TGCGAAGCCGCCTGCTTCGCAGCCCCAGACGCCGCCTGCTTCGCAGCCCCAGACGCCGCCTGCTTCGCAGCCCCAGACGCCGCCTGCTTCGCAGCCCCAGACGCCGCCTGCTTCGCAGGAGCCGCCGAAATGAGGCGCCGTGACGAGCGCTGTCGCCGGCCGCTCCCGATTCTGCTCGGGCTCGCAGCCGTCCTGAGCGTCGGCATCAGCTTCCACGCCGGATGGGCCGCCGAGGGCGGGGAGCAGACGCCGCATACGATCGGTGACCTCGTCGCGCATCCGGCCGAGGTACGGCCCGACGAGCCCGCCGGTGCGACCGATACCAAGGCGATGCAGAACTATCGCCGCTTCCTCGAGCTTCAGAACACCGATCCTCGGCTGCGGGCCGAGGCGATGCGTCGGCTCGGCGATCTGTCGCTCGAGTCCGGTCAGCTCGAGCGTATGGAAAAGGAGCTCGGCTCGGTCGATCCGCTCGGCGCCGAGGCCATCCGGCTCTATACCGTGCTGCTCAAAGCGTATCCCGATTATCCGCGCAACGACGAGGTGCTCTATCAGCTCGCGCGCGCCTACGAGACGACGGGCCAGCCGGACCAGGCGCTCGCGACGCTCGACCAGCTCGAGAGCCGCTATCCGCGCACACAGCTGATTGCCGAAGTCGAATTCCGGCGCGGAGAACTGCTGTTCTCCGCGAAGCGCTACGCGGAGGCCGAGGCGGCGTATGGAACCGTGATCCGTCGCGGCCCCGCATCGGGGTTCTATCGGCAGAGCCTCTACAAGCACGGCTGGTCGCTATTCAAGGAGTCAAAGAACGAGGAAAGCCTGCCCTCGTTCGCCGGTGTGCTCGATCAAGCGCTGCTCGAGGGTCGCGCGAGTGGGCGTCCCCTGCCGCTCGACAGCCTCTCGCGCGCGAATCGCGAGCTGGTCGAGGACACCCTGCGCGCGATGAGCATTACGTTCTCGTATCTCGACGGACCGAAATCGATCGATGCCTTTCTCGGGCATTACGGCGAGCGCCCGTACGAGTACCTGCTTTACGAGCGCCTGGGCGATCTCTACGTCGCGAAGCAGCGCTACCAGGATGCGGCCATGACGTATCGGGCCTACGTCGCCCGCTCACCCGCGAGCGACCACGCGCCGGGCCTCGCCATGCAGGCGATCGAAGCCTACCGCAAGGGTGGATTCACGCAGCTCGTGCTCGACGGCAAACGGGAGTACCTCGAGCGCTACGACTTGGGCGGAGCGTTCTGGCGCAATCGCAAGCCCAGCGACTACCCGGAGGTGGTCGGGGAGCTGAAGAAGAACCTGCAGGATGTCGCGACGTACTACCACGCGATGGCCCAGTCGACGAAGCGGGCCGATGACTATCGCGAGGCGGCACGCTGGTATCGCGCATATCTCAAGGACTTCCCCAACGACCCGGATTCGGCGGCGACCGACTACCGGCTAGCGGATGCGCTCTTCGCGAGCGGCCAGTACGCCGATGCGGCCTCGGAGTACGAGCGCACGGCCTATCAATATCCGCCCAGCGCGAGCTCCGCGGCCGCAGGCTATGCGGCGCTCGTCTCCTACCAGAAGGCGGAGGCGGCACTCTCGGGCAGCGCGAAGACCGCGTTGCATGCGCGGGCGACCGATTCGGGCATCCGGTTCGCGCGCACGTTCCCCGCACATCCCGACAGCGGCGGCGTGCTCACCCGGGCCGCGGAGGACCTCTTCGCTGCCCACGATACACAGCGCGCCACCGAGGTGGCGCACCTGGTGCTCGATCATCGTCCTCCCGTCGATTCCGGGAAGCAGCGCATCGCCTGGACGATCATCGGCCAGACGAGCTTCGATCACGGCGCGTATCACGATGCCGAGAGCGCGTACACACGTGCGCGCGAGCTAGCGGCGGGTGATGCCAAGATGCGCGCCGATCTCACGGACCGCATCGCGGCGGCGGTATACGAGCAGGGCGCGGCGAAGCAGAAGGCCGGCGACTCGAGCGGCGCGATCGCCGACTTCCTGCGGGTCGGCGAGGTGGCGCCGAGCTCGAAGATCCATGCGACGGCGCAGTACGACGCCGCAGCCGAGCTCATCCGGCTGAAGCAATGGGACCGGGCCGTCAGCGTGCTCGAGCAGTACCGGCGCGCGTTTCCGAAGGATTCGCGCGCCGAGGACGTGACCCGCAAGCTTGCCGTTGCGTATGCCGAGACTAAACACCCGGGTGCGGCGGCCGCGGAGTTCGAGCGCATCGCAGCCTCAGAGACGGAAGCTCGCGAGGCGCGTCGCGAGGCGCTGTTGCATGCAGCGGACCTCTACGCGGATGCCGGCGAACGGGGCAAATCGCAGGCGTTGCTGGAGCAGTACGTGAAGGCCTATCCGGAGCCGTTGTCGGATGCCATGGAGACGCGGGAGCGCCTCGTGACCGCGGCGGAGAAGGCCGGCGATGGGCAGCGCGCGCTCGAGTGGGACCGGGAGATCGTTGAGGTCGACGCGCGCGCTGGTGCGGCGCGCACCCCTCGCACGCGCTACCTCGCGGCACACGCGGCGCTCGCGCTTGCCGCGCCCGCGCGCGATGCGTTCCGCGACACCCGGCTCGTCGCGCCGCTCAAGAAGAGTCTCGTCGCGAAGCGCAAGGCGCTCGAGCGGGCGCTCGCGGACTACAAGGCGGCGCTCGCCTACCAGGTGGCCGATGTGACGACCGCCTCGACCTACGAAATGGCCGAGCTCTATCGCACCCTCGCGAAGGATCTCCTCGCCTCGGAGCGGCCCAAGAAACTCTCCAAGGACGAGCTCGACCAGTACCAGGCCCTGCTCGAGGATCAGGCGAATCCGTTCGAGGAGCAGTCGATCATGCTGCACGAGGCAAATACTGCCCGGGCGCGCGATGGGTTGTACGATGAGTGGGTGAGGAAGAGCTACGCGGCGCTCGCGGAGCTCGACCCCGGGCGCTACGGCAAGACGGAGCTGACGCAGGATGTCGTGGCGACACTCTATTGATGCTCGGCGCAGCGCGCGGGCGGCGCGAGCAGCGGGGTTCGC
>DASXNC010000517.1:0-2756 GCA_036495325.1 Steroidobacteraceae bacterium | reverse complement strand
GGCGAAACACCACGGCCGAGAGTCCCCGTCGCTCGTACCGAGGGTCTCAACCGTTGGTCTCGCCATGCCGCCAGGCGGCCCCGTACGCCATGAGCGAAATCGCCCAAGTGTGTTGACGTACGGCCCGGCTCCGAGCCGGTCGACTACTCCCCAAGGGGAGGCGCTTTGTAGCAGAGCATTCGGGTACCATGCAAGCGCAAGGTCGCGGCTCATTCGCCGCGGCGCTTCGGGCGCCATTTGCGCGCCAGAGCGACATAAGTCATTCGAGCAGCACTCCCGCCCCGCGAGGCGTCTCTTAGCTACATGTACGGGGTTCGCGCAGCGAACCCCGTGAGAAGTTGGGCGACCCATGAAAAATTGGGCGCAGCCCATGAATAGGAGGCGATCCGCACCAGCCGAGCTCCGGCACCCGACATCATCGCTGCCGCTGCTCCCTTCCGGGCCTGACGGGGTTCACGACTGGTCGTCGCGGAGTAGCCGATGCGGACCACCATGGAACGGCTTTGGCGGAGAGGGTGGGATTCGAACCCACGAACACCCGTGAAGATGTTACTGGAATTCCAGTCCAGCGCCTTCGACCGCTCGGCCACCTCTCCGTGCGCGCCCGAGCCCCTCGGCCGACCTCAGCCGAGCGGTCGCGCCGCGCGCGCCGCGAGATGATACCTGATGTCAGCCGCTTGGCACGCGCCTCCCGGAGGTGCCGGGCGCAGTGAACGGTGGCGGCTCATCGAGGCACGGCTCACGCCTGCTCCGTGGGGGCGGGGCGGGCTCGTTCAAGGACGGGATGTTGAGCGCGGCATGCGTATCGGGTGTGTCGATGCCGGGCGGCATCTGGAGCGGCGGGATGCTCTGCGCCCGCGCATAGGGCTGCGGTTTGTTACAGGAGTGCGATTTCGTGATCCCGTGATGGCACCCTGCGAGCGCGACAGCCGCGAGCGCAATGCCTGTGCAGACGAGCAGCCGGCCAGACGCCCAGTAGTTCGGGGCGCATCGAGAGGTCTGAATCATTCCGAGGTGTTCCAGCGGCATCGAGCCGGGTAAGTTCGAGGACATTCTCTGCACGCCGTGCGCGGCGGCGGTCAGCCTGACAGTGCGCCCGCCTCGTGCAGCGCCGAGGTGAGCGCCGCATGATGCCGCGAGTCGAGCTCCGTGAGAGGGAGGCGGATTCCGCGCTCGATGAGCCCCATGCGCTCGAGCGCCCACTTCACGGGGATGGGATTGGTCTCGAGAAACAGGGCGTGATGCAGGCCGGCGAGCGAGGTATCGAGCCGCTCGGCCTTCTCGCGCTCGCCTCTCGAGGCTGCCGCCATCATCTCCGCCATGGCGCGCGGAGCAACATTCGCCGTCACCGATATGACCCCCCGCGCACCTGCGAGCGCCGCTTCGCGGGCCGTCGCATCATCGCCGCTCAGCACGGCGAACTCCGGCGGGCACAGCCTTCTCAGCTCGCGGATGCGCTCGATCTGCGCAAACCCCTCTTTGACCGCGACGATCCCGCGAAGTTGCGCAAGACGCGCAACCGTCCCCGGCAGGAGGTCGACCGCCGTTCGGGACGGGATGTTGTAGAGCACGATCGGCACGGTTGCCGCCTCGGCAATCGCGGCGAAATGCCGGAAGAGACCCTCTTGCGTAGGCTTGTTGTACGCCGGAGTGACGACGAGCAGAGCATCGAGAGGCAGCTCCGAGAGCCTGCGTGCGCGCGCGACGGTTGCCGCGGTGCTGCTCGAGCCCGCACCGGCGATCACCGGAATGCGCCGGCCGACCTGAGCGCAGGCACGCTCGGCAAGCGCGAGCAGCTCGGCGTCCGCGAGCGTGGCCGACTCGCCGGTGGTGCCGCCCACCACGATTCCGGAGGTCGCACTCTGCAGGTGCCAGTCTATGAGACGGGACCATGCCGTGAAGTCGAGGGCGCCATCGGCCTTCATGGGGGTTGCGATCGCAACGAGACTGCCGGAGAACATGGGGTGCAACGGTGCTTGCGGCGCTGGGCTTTCGAGTGAGCGCGCGATGGTAAGGGCCAGCGCCGAGCCCACGCAAGCGCGGCGTCGAGCCGCACGCGCGGCGGCAGCAGGCGTGCATACGGGCCCGTCCCCCGGCGGCGCCTCGCCACCGGGAGCGGCTCCCGGTAAACTGCCGCGCGACCCAAGGAGAACGGCACGGAGATGAAGCAACACCTCGCGGTTTCCGCGATCGGCAGCGATCGTACCGGCATGGTGCACGAGCTGACGCGCATCATCACCGATTGCGGGGGGAACATCAGCGAGAGCCGCATGGCGAATCTCGGCTCGGAATTCGCCATGCTGCTGCTCGTCTCCGGCAACTGGCATGCGCTCGCGAAGCTCGAAACCGAGCTCAAGCGCCTCGCGGAGACCAGCGGCCTGTCCGTGCACCTGCGTCGTACCGAGCCGCGGGCCGGGCGGACGGAGATGCTGCCCTACTCGATCGACGTGGTCTGCCTCGATCAGACGGGCATCGTCTCGGGCCTCTCGGGCTTTTTCGCGAGCCGCGGAATCGATATCGCGGAGGTCTCGACGCGCAGCTACCCGGCGGCGCACACGGGAGCGCCCATGTTCTCGGTGCAGATGATCGTGAACGTCCCGAGCCGCATCCACATCGCCCACCTCCGCGAGGAGTTCATGGACTTCTGCGACTCGCTCAATCTCGATGCCATACTCGAGCCGGTGAAGTCCTGAATGCGCTCGCGCGCCGAGTGACAGAAGAGACCCGCGTGGCGAAAATCGCCGTGGATAAGAGCG
>DASXNC010000516.1:0-4734 GCA_036495325.1 Steroidobacteraceae bacterium | reverse complement strand
GATATCTTACCTCCTATCCAAGATAACTGTATATAAATACAGTATGCGGCCACTGCAGGCATTCAAGTTCAAGGGTCTACCTTAGCCCCATGGATATTTTTGTTTGGAAGCAGCTGCTGAAGAACCTCGTGCTGCCGCCGACTGGTCCGCTGCTGATCGCCCTCGTTGGACTCGTTCTCGCGGTGAGTACGCGCTTGCGGGGCGTCGGGCTCGCATTCGCTGCGGCCGGCACGCTCAGCCTGTGGGCGCTCGCGACCCCGATCGTCGCCGATGCGCTCATCCGCGCCGCGGAACGCTTCCCGGCGCTCGATCGTGTGCACGCGGTCGAGGCGCAGGCGATCGTCATTCTCGCGGGGGGCGTGCGGCTCGATGCCCCCGAGTACGATGGTATGCCAGCGCCGAGCGCGACCACGCTCCTGAGGCTCGTCTACGGCGCACGAGTCGCGCACGAGACCGGACTTCCCGTGCTCGTCTCCGGCAGCCGCCTCGAGGCGGAGGCGATGAGCGATGTCCTTACCCGCGACCTCTCGGTTACTCCGCGCTGGGTGGAGAACCGCTCGCGCGACACGCACGAGAACGCGCAGATGTCCGCGGCCATCCTCTCGCGTGCCGGCGTGAGCCGCGTCGTGCTCGTCACCTCCTCGGCGCACATGGCGCGCTCGGTCGTCGAATTCGAGGCGGCCGGCATGACGGTCGTGCCCGCTCCGGCGGAGATGTGGTCCCACGGCGAGCGCGGCCTGCTCATGTGGGAGCCGAATGCCAGTGCGCTCGTGCGATCGCAGCGCGCGCTCTACGAAATGCTCGGGGGGGTGGTACAGGCGCTCCGCATCGATCTGAGCGGCAGCGCACCGCCCGACAGGGACGGGCGACCGGTGCCGTCCCGGCACGAATCGGCGCCGATCAACGGCGCTCATCCGCCAGCCGCTCCGGTCGGCGCCGCCTGAGCGCACGGCTCGCACGTGCCGGCCGGCCCCGTGTCGATCGCGCTTCTCGTGTCGATTCTCTGGCTCGCGCTCGTGGCCTGGCTCATTGCGCGGGCGTACGGGCAGCGGAATGCGCTTCTCGCTCTCGTGCCCGTCGAGGCACCAGCGCATATACCGGGAGGAGCGCGAAGCGAAGCGGCGGGTGAAGCGTCGGGTGAAGCGTCGGGTGAAGCGTGGAGCCTCGCGGTGATCATCCCGGCGCGCGATGAGGCGTACAACATCGCGCCTTGCCTGCGCTCGCTGCTGGCGCAAGGTTATCCGTCCGATCGTGTGCGCTTCATCGTCGTCGATGATGACTCCTCCGACGACACGGCGGATATCGTGACCACACTCGCGGCTGAGGATCCGAGAATCTCGCTGCTACGCGCGCCACCGCTGCCGCCCGGATGGAAGGGAAAGGCGCACGCCTGCGCCGTCGGCGCCGCCGCCGCGGGCGCTCCCGGCTGGCTGTGCTTTCTCGATGCCGACATGCGCGCAGCGCCTGCGCTGCTCGCGAGCGCCGTCGCGGCGGCGCGCACTGGAGGTCTCGACCTGCTGACGCTTGCGCCGCGGCAGCGCCTCGAGACCTTCGCCGAGCGACTGATCCTGCCTTGTGGCCTCATCACGCTCGGATTCTCGCAGGACCTCCGGCGAATCCAGGCCCCCGAGAGCGGCGATGCCGTCGCGACCGGCCAGTTCATGCTCTTCAAACGTGACTCCTATGAGCGGGTCGGCGGTTTCGCGGCCGTCTGCGCCGAGATCTGCGAGGACGTGGAGATTGCGCGCCTGCTCAAGCGCGGCGGCTTTCGCGTACTCATGCAGGACGGCACGCGGCTCCTCGAGACGCGGATGTACACCGGCTGGAAGACGCTCTGGCCGGGCTTTGCGAAGAATCTGATCGTGATGGCAGGAGGGCCCGCGAGAACGCTGGCACTCGCAGGCGCCGCGGTCGTCCTCGGCTGGGCCGCAGTGCTCGTGCCCGCCTACGACGCGAGCGCATGCCTCGCCGGCTCTCGTGGCAGTTGCATGGCGCTGATACCGGCGCTCGTCGCCTCCTGCGCCGCGTTCGCACTACACATCGCCGCCGCGGCGCACTTCGGTATCCCGTGGGTGTACGGGCTCATCTTCCCGGTCGGATATACGGTGGGCGCGATGATTGCGGTGGATAGCGTTCGCTGGAGGGCCATCGGACGCGTGCGCTGGAAGGGACGGACATACCAGAAGGGCGGGGCATGAGAATGAGCCCCAAAGATCGCGGATCGCGCGAGTCCGCATCGATGGACGCGCCGCCCGAACCGCGGCCTGAAGCGGGGCCGCAGCCCTCGCCGATGCCGTTCGTGATCCTCCTTGGGATCGTCGTTTTCCTGTACTTCGTGCGCAGCATTCTGCTGCCGTTCGTTGTCGGCGGGATCGTCGCATTCGTCTGCGCGCCGCTCATCGACGGCATCGCGCGGCGCGCGCGCCTTCCACGGTGGTTGTGCGCGCTCGCCGTGCTGCTCGGGCTGATCGCAATCGCCGGGCTCATCCTGTTCATCGGTCTGCCGCCGCTCATTCATCAAGTCTCGAAAGTCGCCGGCGATCTGAAGGGGGCGGTCGAGGGCCTCGTGCGTGCGCTCATCGGCAACCGGACGCTCGAGGTCATGGGCACCACGCTCAATGCCTCGACTGTCGCGACGGAACTCCTGGGAGCCGTGCGGACCTGGGTGACTTCCGGCTCGCACGCCACTGAGATCATCACTTACCTGGTGGCGGCGATATTCGGGGTCATCCTCATCTGGGTGGTGCTCGGCTACGCGCTCTTCGATGCACCCCAGATCGCAAGCGGCATGATGTGGCTCGTTCCGCCGCAGCATCGGCCTTTCACAAAGCGTGTGCTCGCCGAGCTCGATCCGCTCCTGCGGCGCTATTTCATCGGCGTCGCGCTCGTCGTCGCCTATGCATCGATTGCGGCCTACATTGGCCTCGGCGTCGCGCTCGGCATCTCGCATGCCGTGGTTCTCGCGATCATCACAGGCGTGCTCGAGCTGATTCCTCTCGTCGGTCCGGCGGCTGCCGCGATCATCGTCGGCCTCGTTGCGGTGCAGCAGGCCGCAAGCCCCGGGGCCATTCTCGCGTTCATCGCCTATGCCATCGCTCTCCGCGTCTCGATCGATCAGTTTTTCGGACCCATCGTTCTCGGCAGCGCTGCGCGCGTACGCCCGATCGTCGTGATGTTCTGCTTCCTCGCAGGCGGCCTGTTGTTCGGCATCGTGGGCGTGATCCTTGCTGTCCCCATTGCGCTCACCCTCAAGGTCATACTTGCCGTCCTCTATCACGAGCCGCACACTGAGCCCCGCTGATGCCTCGAGCCGAAGCGCTGCAGAGTATGTCCGTCCGGAGCCGCCGTTGTGTCCGCCGAGCTATCTGAAAAGCGCAGTTCGAACATCGCGTGGTTCGAATGGGTATTGAAACTCGATACCTGGCTTCGCAGGCGCCAGGGCATCTACGAGTTCTCGACCGACCGGCGGTGTCTGTTCCGCTGCGTGATCGGGCCGTCCGACCGCGCGCTCACCTTAGGTGATGGCACTCAGCTCGAAGCGGGTGATCCGATTCTCATCCTGCACCTCTGGAACGAGCACATTCCGTCGATGGGATTGCGCGGGCCGACGGTCGCCTGGGCGCGCCGGATGAGCCGCGCTGGGCATCTCTCCCTGCGCGAGGTCGCGCGTTACTTGCAGCAGCACCCGGAGCTCGACGATGTGGCCGCAATCTGCGGCGACATGCATCTCGGCAGCGCCCGGCAGGCGGAGCAGTTCACGCGCATCGTGAGCCGCTACGGCTTCGAGCCGGTCGACGAGGGCGAGGCGGAGACGTCGGGGGCGCTGCATCGGCTCGGCAAGAACATCCTCGTCATGCTGCTGGTCGCGGCGACCAATCCGGTGGCGCTCCGCAGCACCTTCCTGCGTCGTTTCCACCGGCGCGTGTTCATGTCGCGCGCGGTACTCGCGCGACGCTATCGTTGACACCTGCAACCGAATGAGTCGATGCTCCCGCCCATGGCGGAGACGCTCTGGGTGGGTACCCGCAAGGGTGCGTTCGCACTGAGGCCGGATGCACGGCGGAGGCAGTGGAGACTCGCCGGACCGCAATTTCTCGGCCACATCATCCATCACATCGTGCAGGACCCGCGCGAGCCGAATGTCCTGCTCATGGCCGCAAAGACAGGGCACCTGGGCCCCACCGTTTATCGTTCGACCGACCGCGGGCGCAAGTGGCGCGAGGCGGCGCAGCCTCCTCAATTCCGCAAGGCGGCGGAAGGGGAGACCGCGCGCGCCGTGCAGCGCGTGTTCTGGCTGACGCCGGGCCACGAAGCCGAGAGAGGTAGCTGGTACGCCGGCAGCTCGCCGGCGGGGCTGTTCCGCTCGGAGGACGGCGGCGAGCGCTGGGAGCCCGTCGCCGGATTCAACGACCACCCGATGCGCCCGAAGTGGGCGGCGTTTGGAACGCCCGATGGGGAGTTTCTGCACTCGATCCTCGTCGATCCGCGCGATCCGCGACATCTCTACCTCGCGATCTCGGTCGGCGGCATATTTGAATCGGTCGACGGCGGACGAGATTGGAGCCCGCTGAATGAGGGATGCGCGGCGGACTTTCTGCCCGATCCGGCTGCGGCGTTCGGCCACGATCCGCATTGCCTCGTGCAGCATCCGCTCGTACCCGACCGTCTCTATCAGCAGAACCACTGCGGCATCTATCGACTCGATCGCCCCGCCCGCCGCTGGGTGCGGATCGG
>DASXNC010000515.1:0-2414 GCA_036495325.1 Steroidobacteraceae bacterium | reverse complement strand
TGGGCCGCAGAGTAGAGGCTCTCTCGAGCGCCGTGGCTGGGGGCGCGGAGGATACGAGCGCTTTCGATGCAGTGGCGAGCGCCGAGTCAGCCTTCGCGAGCTCCCTGAGGCTCAATGAGAGCGCTCTTACCCGCTCGGAAGGAACCGATTGGATGCGGCACATGCATGAGGATCTGTCGCGGATCGCGGAGCTGCATCAATCGATCGCCGCAGACGATGCTCAGATTCGGGACAGTGCCGGGAAGTTTGCAGCTGCGCAGGTGAGTTTGCTCGCCCGGGTTGCCGACGCGCTGCCCCCCAATGTCAGGGATCCCGACGTGCAGCCCTCGGCGGCGACACATGCGGCGGCTCCGGGTCCGCGCATGTCTGCGCCTGCGCCCCCGGCGCTACCGGGCTCGGGGCTCGCTTCCCCGGTGATCGGATCGGTGACCACGACCACGGTCAACCCGGGGCCTGACGCCGATCGACGCGCCACGGTCGCGGTCATCACCGCCGCGGTGCTGCTCGTCCTGCTCGCGATCTCGATATGGACGGTGCGCAGCATCCTCATACCGGTGAGGGGCATGCTGGAGGCGACCGGCAAGCTTGCGGGCGGACTCGATGTGCGCGTGCCCCGCGGCGGCCTGAAGGAGCTCGACACGCTGGCGATCGCATTCAATCGCATGGCATCCCAGCTCAAGTCGGCTCGCGACATCACTCAAGATTACCGGAAGCATCTCGAGTCGCAGGTTGAGCAGCGCACGCGCCAGCTTCAGCATCTCGCCGAGCACGATCCGCTCACCTTGCTGGCGAATCGGCGTCAGTTCTTCGCGCTGTTGAACCGCTCGCTGCAGCGGGCCGAGGAATGCGACTGCGGAGTCGCCGTTTTCTTCATCGATCTCGACA
Source organism: Steroidobacteraceae bacterium (assembly GCA_036495325.1). GTDB lineage: Bacteria > Pseudomonadota > Gammaproteobacteria > Steroidobacterales > Steroidobacteraceae > JASHUC01. Next base: position 1,529 of record DASXNC010000515.1, on the reverse strand, counting down.
ATTTCAAGAATCTCAACGACGGCATGGGCCACGCATTCGGCGACCGCGTGCTCATCAGCGTGGCGCAGCGGCTCGAGGAGACCGCGCGCGGCTTCGGCTTCGCGGCGCGATTGGGCGGCGATGAGTTCACCGTGGTGTACGAGGAAGTGCTCTCGCTCCAGGACGTGTACGACGCGGGCCGCAGGCTCGTCGAGGCTTTCCAGCAATCGCTGCGCGTCGATGGGCGCGAAGTGACCGTGAGCGCCAGCATCGGGGCGAGTCTGTATCCCGATCACGAGGTGAGCGCCGAGGATCTGTTGAGCGCGGCGGACGCCGCACTGTTCCGCGCCAAGGCGCTCGGACGCAACCAACTCGCGATGTTCACTGCGGAGCTGCGGGAGACCGCGACGCGAAAATTCACCACCGAGCAGGGTATCCGCCGCGCGCTCGAGCGCGACGAGTTCGAACTCGTCTTCCAGCCGGAGGTCGACCTTGAAACGCTCGAGGTCGGCTTGGTCGAGGCGCTGGTGCGCTGGCGCCTGCCCGACGGGCGGCTGGCGGCGCCCGACGAATTCCTCGCCGTCACGGAGGAATCCGGCCTGATCGTCGAGCTCGGCAACTGGGTGCTCCGGCGTGCGATCGAGACCGCCTCGCAATGGCACCGCGGCCTCTGGCCGGAGGTGAGGATCGCCATCAACGTATCGGCGCGGCAACTCCTGGACAACCGCTTCGCGGAGAACGTGCGCAATCTGCTGCGCGAATACCGGCTCCCCCCGCATTGCGTCGAGCTCGAGTTGACCGAGTCGGTGCTCCAGACGGGAGCTGCGACCATCGACTCGCTCCGCCTTCTGCGCTCGCTGGGCGTTGCAATCGCGCTGGACGACTTCGGCACCGGCTACTCCTCCTTCGCCTCCCTCGAGCAGCTGCCCCTGTCGCGCATCAAGCTGGACCGCACCTTGATCGCCGGCATCGACACAAATGCACGGGCCGCGGCGATCGCCCTCGCCCTGATCCAGCTCTGCGACGATCTGCAGATCGAGGTCACGGCCGAAGGGGTGGAGCGCGAGAGCCAATTCGGCTGCCTCGCAGCCTATCGCGCGTTGTACTTGCAGGGGTATTTGCTGTCGCGCCCCGTCGCCTCGGCCGAGGTGCTCGGCGTCAATCGCCTGATGCCCCAGGTCGTGCGCAACTTGCTCCGCTCGATTCCCGTCAGCGGGTCGAGAGCGGATCTCGAGCGTCGCCAGACCCGGCGACGAGAGCTCACCGTTAGCGCCACAAAGCGGTAAACTTTCCGGGTCATGCGCAAATACCTTCAGGCGGCGCTCGGCGCGGCCGCGCTCGCGCTCTCGTACAACGCGTGCGTCCTCGGTCAGACTCCCGAGCAGGAGAAGAGCTGGGCGGCGGAGCGCGAGCGCGCGGCGGCCCTCGAGAAAGCCAAGGCCGAGCAACTCGCGCGCGAGCGGGCCGCCCGCAGGGCCGACCCGATGGCCTGGGTGCGCACCCTGGACCCCTTGACGAGCGGCGGATGGGAATTCCGCAGCGTCGCCACG
>DASXNC010000514.1:0-11035 GCA_036495325.1 Steroidobacteraceae bacterium | reverse complement strand
TAAGCGCCCTGCTCGGCGCCCGCCGACCCCTGCGGAGCGCCCGGGCCCGGCGCACCGGGGCCTGGGGCGCCGGCGCTTCCTGCCGCCCCGCCTTGTGAGATGCGTTTATCGAGATCCGAGTAGAGCGCCCGCTGCTGCTTTTGCAAGGCTTCGTTCATGTTCTCGAGCTCGTCGATCCGCCCGCGCTGCTCGCGCACCTGTTCCTGGAGCGAGTCGACCTGTTGCTCCATGCTGAGCAGACTTTGATTGGAGATGACGCGCTCGACGCGAGCGACGCGGCCGTCGAGATCGGTGAGCTTGCCCTGCAGCACCTGGTCGTCCTCGGGCGAGGTCGCGCAGCCCGCGAGAAGAAAGAACGGGACGGCGAGAAGTCCCGCGGCGGCGGCATGAACGATCGTTCTCACCATCGGTCGCACTCCTTCGTGTCTGCGAGGCCCGAGCGCGACGCTGCGCCGCCCCGCTTCGGTCATTGCAGATACACGATGTCGACGCGGCGATTCTTGGCCCACGAGGCCTCGTCGTGCCCCGGATCGACCGGACGCTCGGCACCGTAACTCACCGTACTGATCTGCGCATCCGAGGCGCCCTGCAGCAGCAGCGCACGGCGGACCGCCTGCGCGCGGCGCTCGCCAAGGCCGATGTTGTACTCCCGCGAGCCGCGCTCATCGGTATTGCCCTCCAGGCGGACCTTGATGTTCGCATGGCCGGCGAGGTACTTCGCGTGCGCCCCGATGATGTCGGTCCCCTCGCCCTTGATCTCGCTGCTGTCGAAATCGAAATAGACGGTGCGCTTGGCGAGCAGGCCTTCCTGAGGTCCGCCCGCCTCGGCTCCTCCGTTTGCGGTGCCCGGGCCCTCGTTCGCATTGCCTCCGGCCGCTCCGGAGGACTCCGCGCCGCTGCCGTTCGCCGGCACACCCGTGTTCGCGGCGGGTGCCGGGCGAGGCGGCTTGCCGTGGCAGCCCGCAAGACCCAATGCGGCAGCGAGAATCAAGACCGTTAATGCGCTACGCATACATACCCTCCGTTTGAGCGGGACTTTTTATCACAGATGATCACGCGTGCGAAAATGGGCCCCAGACTGGATCGCGTACGTCTCCCTGCTGGGCCTCGAGACGCTGCGAGGTGACGCCGTCGACCGACACGCGCTGCAGGACGCCACGCCCGTTCTCGGTCGCGGCATAGATCAGCGTGTTACCGTTCGGCGCAAAGCTCGGAGACTTGTCCAGCCGCCCATGAGAGAGCACCCGCGCCGTGCTGCTCGCAAGGTCCATGACCGCGATGTGATAACTGCCACTGTCCTGCGTCATCATCGCGAGCTGGGTGCCGTCAGGCGAGACCCGCGGGTCAGCGTTGTAGCTACCCTCGAAGGTAATACGCCTGGGCCGTGCGCCCGTCTGCAGACCGATCTCATAGATTTGCGGACCGCCTCCGCGATCGGAAGTAAAGAACAGCGAGCGGCCGTCCGGCGACCAGACCGGCTCCGTATCGATCGCAGGATCATCCGTGACACGGGTGAGCTGCTGGCTCGCGAGATCGAGCACGAAGATATCGAGATTGCCGTCGCTCCCGCCGAGGGTGAGCGCAAGCTTGCGGCCGTCGGGCGAGAAGCAAGGGGCGGTGTTCGCGCCGAGACGCGCCGAGACGAGCCGCCGCTCGCCCGTGCGCACCTGCTGAACGTAGATCGATTGGCGCCGATTCTCGAACGACGCGTAGGCGAGCCAGTTCCCATCCGGCGACCAGGTCGGGGACATCACCGGCTGGCGCGAGTCGAGCACCACGTGCGGGTTCGCACCATCCGCATCGGCGACGACCAGTTGGAAGTGCTGCGCGGGGGGGCTGCCTTGCACCGCAACGTAAGCAATGCGCGTATCGAATGCGCCGCGAATACCCAGGATCTTCTGGTAGATCGCATTGCTCACGCGATGGGCCGCATCGCGCAGCGCACTGGGCGGGCCGGTGAAGCGCACGTTGGCGAGCTGCTCCATTGTGAGCGTTGAGAGCAGCTGGAAATCCACCGCGAGCTGTCCCCCGCCGAGCGGGCTGACGTTCCCTACTACGACGTAGTCGTTGCCGCTTGCGCGCCAGTCCGCAAGCACCACATCGGCCGTTTTCGTCGGCGTGGCCCGCATCGCGCTCCGCGGCATCGCCTTGAAGCGGCCGCTGCCCGCCAGGTCGCTCTCAACGACGCCTGCGACATCGGAGCCCGCGGCCGGAACGGTTGGATCCGCGTTCCCGAAGGGCACGATCGCGATGTGAATCGGATCGGTGACCCCGGAGGTGATCACGATGCTCAAATCCGCCCGCGCGGAGAATGCCGCACAAGCACCGCTCATCGTCGTGATGAGCAAGGCTTCGCGCCGCGTGAGTGCGCGTGCGCGCGTCGGAAGTGTCGGTATTACCTGTTCGTCTGTCACGCTCACTCCGTAGGCTTGAATTCGACCTTAAACTCCCGTTGGAACAGATCGGGATCGGATGGCTGCGGAAGCGGTGAGGCGCGAAAGGCCGCGTCCTGGATGGATTGACGTACTGCCTCATCGCCGTTGCAGGAGCCGAGTTTCACATTCACGACCTGTCCGCCCGGTACCTGTGTGATATCGATGAAGCAGTCGATTCCCGGTCGAGCCGACGGCGGCTTGATCCAGGCCTGCGTGATACGCGCCGTGACGAGCTGGGCCCAGCTCGCCATCGCAGGCCCGCTGCGCTCGGCGAGCAGCTTCTCATCGGCGGCGACGCCCTGCGCAAGCTCCGCTTGATTCTGCGCGAGCGCCTCCGCGGTCCGGCGTTGCTCCGCCGCCTTGCGCTGCTCCTCGGCCTTGCGCTTGGCTTCCGCGAGGCTGTGCTGCTCAGCGCGCTTCTTCGCCTCCGCCTCCTTCGCCTTGCGCTCAGCCGCCGCCTTGGCGGCCGCTTGCTCCTCCGCTTCCTGCTCGGTCTTGCGAGCAGCCGCCTTCTGTTGGGCCTCCGCTTCGGCTTTTTGTTCCGCTTGCTGCTTCGCTTTCTGCTCGGCCGCTTCCGCGGGCGTCGGCTCGGGAGGAGACGGTACCGTCTGGTCGTCGGAATGCGACGGTGGAGGGGTCGTCTGGGGGGGCGGTGTGACCGTTTGCGGCTGCGCGGGTTGCGCAGGGGGGGGCACGGTCTGCAGCGGAGGCGGCGGCGGGGACGGCTTATGCTCGACGCCCGGGGGGCCACCTTTCAGCGACTTCGAGCTGACCACCGTCGCGTCGATGGCGAGCGTGGGCGGCGGTGGAGGTGGGCTCCTGAAAGTCCACCAGCCGTAGATGAGCGCACCGATCAGCGCACCGTGCATCAGGACGGAAAGCCCTGCGGAGACCCAGCGGTCGCGGCGCCGTTCCAGTTGCTGCATGCGGCGTGTCGTTTCCGACCGTCAGCCTTGCCGGGGCGGCTCGGTCAGAGGTTGGCTCACGAAGCCGACCTTGCGAGCCCCGGCCCGTTGCAGGATGACCATCGCGCTCATCACGCGGCCATAGGCAAGCCGGTAATCGGCGTTGAGTAGCACGGACAGCTCGGGGTTGCGCCGCAGAGCCTCAGCGGTCCGTATCTCGACAGTCTGCTCGTCAAGGGGCTGCTTGGGCTTGCTGCCGACATTCAAGTACAGCCTGCCCTCCTGATCAATCGACAGTATGAGGGGATTGGAGTTCGGAGCGAGGGGCTCGGCACCCGCCTTCGGCAGCTCGACTTTCACCCCCTGGGTGAGAAGCGGCGCGGTCACCATGAAGATGATGAGCAGGACCAACATGACGTCGATGTAAGGGACGACGTTGATCTCGCCCATCAAACGCCGTCCCCGGTGCAGCTGAGCCATCAGCGCCCTCCCCCGATACCCGCGCCGCTGCCCGCGGTTCCCGCGGGCGCGGCATGCACGCCCGCCCCAAAGCTCGGCAGCGTGGCCGACGCCGCGCCCGGCGCGCGCTCCGGCGGGCGGTCCGGCGCTCGTGCCGCGTGACGTTGCAGGATCGAGGAGAACTCCTCCATGAACCCGTCGTACCGAACCTCGAGCCGGCCGACCTGATCGGCGAAGCGATTGAAGGCGACCACGGCCGGGATGGCGGCGAACAGGCCGATCGCGGTGGCAATCAGCGCTTCCGAGATCCCAGGCGCCACCATCGAAAGCGTCGCCTGCTGAACGTTCCCGAGCGAGGCGAACGCGCTCATGATGCCCCAGACGGTGCCGAAGAGTCCCACGTACGGGCTCGTCGAACCGACGGTTGCAAGCGTCGCGAGGCTGTACTCCAGGCGATCGACCTCCTTCAGCTGCGCGACGCGCATCGCCCGCCGTGCACCGTCGAGCAGCTGATCGGGAGGAACCGAGCCCTGCTGCCTCAGGCGCGCGAACTCGCGGAACCCGAATTCGAAGATGCTCGACATGCCGGTTGCCCCGCCGCGCGCCTCGATGCCGCGATAGAGCTGTGCGAGATCCCCGCCCGACCAGAAGCTGTTCTCGAATTGCTCGACCTCATGCCGCGTCCGGCGGATGAGCATCCGCTTCTGAAAGATGATCGCCCACGACAGGAGCGATGCGAAGGCGAGCACTGCAAGCACGATCTGCACGATCACGCTTGCCTGCATGATGATACGGATGATCGAGAAGTCGTTGGGCATCAGGCACGCTCCTCCTCGTGGAGAATGTCGAGCAAGAACTGGGGCAGCCGCTGCGGCCGAAACGATTGCGCATCGACACAGGCGACGCGCACGTCGGCCTCGGCGAGCAACGCATCGCTCGCGGCGTCCGGCAGCGCACCGACGCGCTTATCCGTCGGCTCGCCGACCGCATCCGCAGTGCCCAAGGATCGGCGGAGGATGCGCTGCGCGAACGAGACCGATGCCGCACCAGAGCGCTGCGGCGAGCAGGTGATGAGCAACTCGTCGTCGAGCCGCGCGGGGCGGCGATAATGCACTTCGATGCTCGCGACGGTGAAAACGATGCCCTGCTCCTTCGCAAGCGCCTGCTGGGAGATACCCGCCGAGCGCAGCCACTCCGTGCGCGCCCTCTCCAGGAACCTCAGATAATTCGCGTAGTACACGACCCCTCCGGCGTCGGTGTCCTCCCAGTAAACGCGCGCCGGAAAGCAGAATGGCCTCACTTTCCGCCCTCGAGCGGCAGTGCGAGCGAGCCGGCGGCGCTTGCGGGGACGGCGCGCCCGAAATGCCGCCAGGTGTGCGCGGTGACCATCCGCCCGCGCGCTGTACGCATCAGGAAGCCCTGCTGGATGAGGAACGGCTCGACGACATCCTCGAGCGTGCCTCGATCCTCGCCGATCGCGGCCGCGATGTTCTCGATTCCGACCGGACCGCCCGCGAACTTGTCCATGATCGTCGTGAGCAGCTTCTGATCGAGCGTGTCGAATCCCTGTGGATCGACCTCGAGCATGTCGAGCGCATCCTGCGCGATGCGCTGGTCGATGTGTCCGTCGGCGCGCACCTGCGCGAAGTCGCGCACCCGGCGCAGCAGCCGGTTCGCGATGCGCGGCGTGCCCCGCGAGCGCTGCGCGATGCCGCGCGCACCCCCATCGTCGATCGGCACGCCGAGTATACCGGCGGAGCGGCGCACGATCCGCTCGAGATCCTCGATCCCGTAGAACTCGAGCCGCTGCACGATGCCGAACCTGTCGCGCAGCGGCGAGGTGAGCAGGCCCGCTCGCGTCGTTGCGCCGACGAGCGTGAAGGGCTTGAGATTGAGCTTGATCGAGCGCGCCGCGGGACCTTCGCCGATCATGATGTCGATCTGACAGTCCTCCATCGCCGGATACAGCACCTCCTCGACGATCGGGCTCAACCGGTGGATCTCGTCGATGAAGAGCACGTCCCGCGGCTGCAGCTTGGTGAGCTGCCCGGCTAGATCCCCGGGGCGCTCGAGCACCGGACCCGAGGTCTGCCTCAAGTTCACCCCGAGCTCTGCCGCGATGATGTGGGCGAGCGTCGTCTTGCCGAGCCCTGGCGGGCCGAAGATGAGGACGTGGTCGAGCGCCTCGCCCCGCTGCCGCGCCGCGGTCACGAAGATCTCGAGCTGCTGCTTCATCTGCGTCTGCCCGACGTACTCCTCGAGGCGGCGCGGACGAATGGCGCGCTCGATAGCCTCGTCCTCGGGACGAGCAGCTGGAGCTATGATTCTTTCGGCTTCCAAGGTGAGCGCTCCTATCAATCGCGCGCGGCGCTTTGCAGCGCGCGCCGGATCAGCTCCTCGGTCGAGTGTGTACCGGGACCGGCGGCCCCGAGCAAGCGGGAGGCCTCGGCGGGTCGGTATCCGAGCGCGACGAGCGCATCGAACGCCTCACCGGCAGGGCTCGACGCCGGCGGGCGAGCGGCCGTTTGCGGTGTCTCTCCGGGCACGCCGAGCCGGTCCCGCATCTCGACGAGCAGCCGCTCGGCGGTCTTGCGTCCGATCCCCGGTACGCGGGTGAGCGCCGCGGCGTCCTGATGCTGCACACAGCGCTCGAATGCCTCGACGCTCAGACCCGAGAGCAGAGCGAGCGCGATCTTCGGTCCGACCCCGGAGACCTTGAGGAGGCTGCGGAACAGGCGCCGCTCTTCCTCGGTCCCAAATCCGTACAGCACGTGCGCGTCCTCGCGCACGACGAGATGCGTGAGCAGTCGCACCGCGCCTCCAACGGCAGGCAGGTGAAAGAAGGTGGACATCGGGGCCTCGACCTCGTACCCGACGCCACCCACCTCGATCGTGAGCTGCGGCGGTGCTTTCGAAGCGATGCGGCCTTCGAGGAACCCGATCATGGAGAGACGATGTCCTCTCCGGCGAGCGCCGCCCGCTCGATCGAGATCGCGCCGCGGGAGTGGGCGTGACAAATCGCTACTGCGAGCGCATCCGAGGCATCCGAGGTGAGCACCTCGGTGAGGGCGAGCAGGCTCTTCATCATGTACGCCACCTGGCGTTTGTCGGCGCCGCCGAATCCCACTACTGCCAGCTTGATCGCGCGTGGCGCGTACTCGAAAACCGGCGTGCCGCGCGGGACTGCCGACAGCGCTGCACCGCGCGCGTGGCCGAGCTTCAGGGCGCTGTCCACGTTGCGATTGACGAATACCCGTTCCACGGCGATCTCATCCGGCCGGTAGCTCGCGATCAGTGCTTCGACCGCCTCGAAGATAACCCGCAGGTGGCCAACGGCGCCCTGAGGGGGCCGCTCGTGCGCCGCCGGGACGATACAGCCGTGGGCCACGTGTGCAGTCTCGCCCTCGCGGCAGTCGACGAGTCCATAACCGGTGCGGCGCGATCCCGGGTCGAGGCCAAGAATCCGTACGGTGTCCCGCGAGCAGGCCGCGCCGCGAGCCTCGCCCCTTTCGGGCGCGCCGCGGACGCGTTCCGGCGAGCGGGGCCGCTCGGCCGCCGCGTCCGGATCAAACGCTCTCCAGGAGCTCGCCCGCGACTTCGGCATTCGTGTAGATACGTCGTACGCCGCCGACTCGCCGGAGCGCATCGAGCAGCGTTCGCATCTCCTCCGCGGCCGAACCCTCGAGCGGGACCGTCGTAGCAGCGCGCCGCGTCAGCTCGTGCCCGGCGCAAGTGAAGCCCGAGCCCTCGAGCGTCGTGCGGACCGCCTCGAGCTCGAGCGGATCGGTATAAATTTCGACCACCCCGCATCGTCCCGTCATTACGTCCTCCGCGCCCGCGTCCCAGGCGAGCCGGGCCAGGGCTTCGGATCGGGGGCCGGCGGGGAACACGAGCCGCCCCACGTCCCTGAAGAGATAACCCACAGAACCGGGCGCCCCGGGCCACCCGCCGTGGCAGACCAAGGCATCACGGACCGCGGCTCCCGTCGATTGCGGGTCGTCCGTCAGACAGTCCACCAAAACTGCGGCCTCACCGGGGCCGTAGCCTTCGTAGAGCTGCCTCAACGAACCCGCGCCCGCACACCGCGAATCGCCCCACGGCTGCCGCGGATTGCCACCAGCTCGAGTCTCCACCGGCGCCGCGCCGCATTTCTCGGGCGCGTATCATACGGGAATCCCCGCTCGCCGACACTGACCGAACTCCGGCAAGAGCGAGGCACACGTGGAAACGGCTCAACTCTGTCCGCCCGAGATCTCGAGCGCCCTGGCCGCGCTCGCCGAGTCGATCGAGCTGGCGCTCGGGCCTGGACCGGAGGCGCTTGCGGAGGCGTACGAGGCCGCCGAGCTCGTGGGCGCGCTGTCCGGCGACGAGGATCTCGCGAAAGCGCTGCTCCTTGCTCCGATCCTCGACGGAGCTAAGACCGTGTCGCCAGCGCTCGCTCGCCTGGCCGGGTCCTCTTCCGTGCAGGCGGCCGAAGCGCTGGCGCGCTTCGGTGAGCTCGGGTTCCCGGCGGGATGGTCACCCGAGCAGGGCCTCGACGCGCGCCAGGCGGAGGCCGTGCGCAAGATGCTGATCGCGGCCGTGGCCGACCCTCGGCTCGTTCTTGCCCGGGTCACGATGGAGCTCGTGCGGCTGCGTCGCGCCCGCGCACTTGAGCCGAAGGACCGGGAGCGAGCGGCGCTTGCGGCTCGCGCGGTGTTTGCCCCGCTCGCGAACCGCCTCGGCATCTGGCAGCTGAAGTGGGAGCTCGAGGACCTCGCCTTCCGATTTCTCGAGCCCGAGGCGTACCACCGCATCGCGGTCGCGCTCAATGAGAAGCGCTCGGATCGCGAGCGGTACATTGCCACGCTCTGCGAGCGGTTGCGCGCCGAGCTCGCGGCGGCGGACATTCGGGCCGAGGTCCAGGGGCGCCCCAAGCATATCTACAGCATTCACCGCAAGATGCAGCGCAAGCAGCTCGCCTTCGGCGAGCTCTATGACATCCGGGCGGTCCGCATCATCGTCGAGACGGTCGAGGCATGCTACGCGGCTCTTGGCGTCGTCCACGCATCCTTCACGCCGATCGCCAGCGAGTTCGACGACTACATTGCGACGCCGAAGGAGAATCTCTACCGCTCCATTCACACCGCGATCGTGGGTTCCGAGGGTGCAAGCGTCGAGGTACAGATCCGCACGCGCGAGATGCACGAGCATGCCGAGCTCGGCATCGCGGCGCACTGGCAGTACAAGGAGGGCGGCGCCCGCGACCGTGCGTACGAGCGCAAGATCGAAGCCGTGCGGCGTCTGCTCAAGCCGGGGGACGCGGGCGGCGGGGAGCGCGATTTTCTCGAGGGCGAGCGCGCGGCGCTCTTCGCTGACCGGGTCTATGCGCTCACCCCGAAGGGCGAGGTGATCGATCTGCCACGGAGCGCGACACCGCTCGATTTCGCCTATCACGTGCACAGCGACCTGGGCCATCGCTGCCGGGGCGCGAAGGTGAACGGCCGCATCGCTCCGCTTACGCACCCTCTGGCAAACGGCGAGGTCGTCGACATCATCGCCGGCAAGCACCCGGCTCCGAGCCGGGACTGGCTCGCACCGGAGCTCGGCTATCTTGCCTCCCCTCGCAGCCGCGCAAAGGTGCGTGCCTGGTTCCGGCGCCAGGAGAGCGGTGACAACCGGGTTGCGGGTCGCTCCATCCTCGAACGGGAGCTCGCGCGCGCGGGCGCGGGTCCGGAGTTCATTGCGCCGCTCGTACAGGTGCTCGATGCCGGCGGCACCGAGCACCTCCATGAGCTCCTCGGCCAAGGCGAGATCACCGGCACGCAACTCGCGCAGGCACTCGCCAGGCTGAAGCATCGCACCGAGCATCCGGCGCGCCAGATGACGGGAATTGCGGCGTTACCGGGCGCTCGGCCCTCACTGTCCGCGGACCGCGCGAAGCTGCGTGTGGCACCCCAAAGGCGCCGCAGCCCCGTCGAGATCGAAGGCGTCGGCGACCTGCCAATCACGCTCGCGCGGTGCTGCGCACCGAGTCGCCCCCAGTCGATCGTCGGCTATGCGACCGTCGGCCGCGGCGTCACGATCCACCGTAAGGACTGCCCGAGCGTCGCGCGGATGTTCGCGGCGCATCCGCACCGCGTTCTGCGCGTCGACTGGATCGCAGAGAGCGCCTGAGCCCGGGGTACAGAAGGAACTCGCGCCGCGCTCGATCGTATAGTCGAGGTCGCGCCGGCTCGCACCGGCTCCTCGTAAGCAGGTCCTCGCCATGCACCACTTCGCGTTCACCATCGGCCCGCTCATCGCGCTCATCGCCGGAATACTGATCCTGATCATTCCCCGGCTGCTCAATTACATCGTCGCGATCTATCTGATCATCATCGGCATCGTCGGGCTCTGGGGCGGACCCGGAACTACCATCTGAGCCCCGCGGCGACGTATGCCGTCGGGCAGATGACCGGCCCCTCCTATCCCGAGGTTGGTTGCGGGATCAGGTGGATGCTCGTGAGCGCAGCCATTCATCGAAGGCGATATGGCCGAGCCGCGCTTCGCCCAGCGGCACAAGCGAGCGCTCCGCGACCCGGCCGCCCCAGTACCGCGCCTCGGGGTCGCGCACGACCTGGCGCTGGTCGCCGGTCGCCTTCAGGTAGCGGGCGACGATTTCGTTGAACGGGGCTCGTTCCGGGCCAGCGATCTCGACGATACCGTTTCGCGGCGCCGCGAGCGCCACGTCGGCAACGATGGCAGCAACGTCCTCCGCCGCAATGGGCTGAAACAGGCCGGGCGAGACCCTGACCTTGCTTCCCTCGGCACTTGAATCGGCGATGGCGCCGATGAATTCGAGGAACTGGGTCGAACGGATTATGGTGTAGGGGACGCGGGAGCTCTCGATGAGTTTTTCCTGGGCGAGCTTGGCGCGGAAATAGCCATTGTCGCTGCGGTCGATTCCGACGATGGATAGTGCGACGTGGTGCCGGACGCCCGCGACGGCCTCCGCCGCGAGCAGGTTGCGACCAGAAGTCTCGAAGAATTCCAGCACCGCCTTGTCTTCAAATGACGGCGAATTGGCGAGGTCGATCACCACTTGCGCGCCGACCAAAGCCTCTTTGAGCCCTTCGCCGGTAATGGTGTTGATGCCCGTATTTGGGGCGGCGGCAATTGTCTCATGCCCCTTCTGCTTCAGCTTCTGTACGACTTTCGACCCAATCAAGCCGGTCCCGCCGACAACCACTATCCTCATGACTTCACCTCTCTCCC